>JAFTBL010000111.1 GCA_017455225.1 Oscillospiraceae bacterium | reverse complement strand
GATGGGCGTAGTCGTCGTAGACCTTGGCGCCGTGGAACTCGCCCTTGTACTCAAACCGCCGTCCCGCGCCCCGGAACGCCGCCAGACCCTGCTCCACCGCCCAGCCGTCGATGCCCAGAAGATAAGCGCCGCAGGCCGCCGCCAGCGCATTGGCTACGTTGTGGGCGCCGCCCACCTGCAGGCAAACGTGGGCGTACCGCTTGCCGCGGATCACCACGTCAAAGGCGGGCAGTCCGTCGAAAAACGCCACGTTGTCGGCATAGCAGTCCACGTCCCGGCGGCGCATGCTGAACCACAGCACCGGGCGGTCGACGCCCTGCAGCGTCTCCCGGGCGCCCTCGTCGTCCGCGTTGGCCACCACGTATCCGGTGCCTTGGGGCACCAGCTCCGCAAAGGCGCGGAAGGAGCGCTCGATGTCCGGCAGATCCTTGAAGAAATCCAGATGATCCGCCGCCACGTTCAGGATCACCGCCACGGTGGGGAAGAAGTTGAGGAAGGAGTTGCAGTACTCACAGCTTTCCAGAATGATGGTGTCGCCCTTGCCCACCCGATAGCCCGCGTGGTGCAGCAGCGGCAGCGTGCCGCCGATCATCACGGTGGGATCCGCCTGCGCCGCCATGAAGATGTGGGTGGCCATGGAGGTGGTGGTGGTCTTGCCGTGGGTGCCGGCGATGCACAGGGCGTTTTCGTACCGGCGCATGATGGCGCCCCAGGCCTGCGACCGCTCGTACACCGGGATGCCCCGGGCCACCGCGCCGGCGATCTCCGGATTCTCGTCCTTCACCGCGGCGGTGCGGATCACCAGATCGCAGTCCCGCAGGTTCTCGGCGCTGTGCCCGACGGCCACGTCGATGCCCAGCGAGCGCAGATGCGCCACGGTGGCGCTCTCATTCATGTCCGAGCCCTGCACCTGCACGCCCATGCCCTGCAGCACCTCCGCCAGCGGGCACATGGACACGCCGCCGATGCCGGACAGGTGTGCCCGCACGCCGGGACGCAGGTAAGTCTGTATATCTTCACGAGGATGGAACATATCACTTGCCTCCGAACGTTTGCATTTTTTGCCGCTACATATTATAATACGCCGTGGAAAGAAGTGCAACGGGTATTCCGGCGATTTATTTGCCGAAGGATGGGAGAAGGAGGCGGAACGCCGTGCTGCCGCAGGAGGTACGCGAAATATTGACGACGCTGGAGGAAGCGGGCTTTGCCGCCTTCGCCGTAGGCGGCTGCGTGCGGGACAGCCTCTTGGGCCGCACGCCCGACGACTGGGACTTGACCACCTCCGCCCGGCCGGAGCAGGTCATGGCGCTGTTTGCGCCCCACGCCATCCCCACCGGGCTGCAGCACGGTACCGTGACGGTGCGCCGGGGCGGCGGCAGCTATGAGGTGACCACCTTCCGCGCAGACGGGGTCTATTCCGACCACCGCCACCCGGACGAGGTGCGCTTTACGGACACACTGGAGGAGGATCTGGGCCGCCGGGACTTCACCGTGGGCGCCATGGCCATGGATCGCACCGGACACCTTACCGATCCCTTCGGCGGCGCGGCAGATCTTCGCCGCCGGGTGATCCGCTGCGTGGGGCAGGCGGACCGGCGGTTTGCCGAGGATGCGCTGCGCATCCTGCGGGGGCTGCGGTTTGCCTCCGTGCTGGACTTTACCGTAGAGGAGGAAACGGCCGCCGCCATGCGTCGCCGCAGCGGCGAACTGCGCCATATCGCCGCCGAGCGGATCCGGGTGGAGCTGGAAAAGCTGCTGTGCGGCAAGGCGGCGTGCCGGGTGCTGCTGGAGTACCCGGACGTGCTGGGGGCGGTGGTGCCGGAGATCCTGCCCAACGTGGGGCTGGACCAGCGCAACGAGCACCATTGCTACAACGTGTGGAGCCACATCGCCCACGCGGTGGCGGCGGCGCCGCCGGAGCCGATACTGCGCTGGACGCTTTTATTTCATGACATAGGCAAGGCAAAGTGCTTTACAGTAGATGACCGGGGTGTAGGCCATTTTTACGGCCATGGCAAGGTCAGCACCGCACTGGCGGAGGAGGCGATGCGCCGGCTGAAGTTTGACAACGATACCCGGCACACCGTCGCCCGGCTGGTGGACTGGCACGACCGGGACATCCCCCGCACCCACAAGAGCCTGCGCCGGGCGCTGAATGCGCTGGGGGAGCAGGATCTCCGGCGGCTGATCGCCGTGAAGCGGGCGGACAACGCGGCCCAGGCGCCGGCGTACCACGCGCCCGTGCAGCGAGAGCTGGACCGGGCGGAGGAGATCGTGGCGGAGCTGCTGGCGGCGGACGAGTGCTTCTCCCTGCGCCAGCTGGCAGTGAACGGCAGGGACGTGACGGCGCTGGGACTCTCCGGCCCCGCCGTGGGTCGGATGCTGGCGCGGCTGCTGGAGGAGGTACTGGAGGAACGCTTGCCCAATGATAAGACGGCGCTGCTGCGCTGGGCGGCGGACGAGATCGGCAAAAACGAGGTGTAAAGCGACAACACTTTACACCTCGTTTATATAATGGTTTTTTACGCGTCCTGTTTGCTGCCAAGCTCCATCAGCAGCAGACTTGCCAGCATCAGCGCCGCCCCAGCGTAGCCCTGCGGGCGCAGCACCTCGTGGGCGATGAAAAAAGCCACGATGGCGGAGAAAACGGGCTCCAGCGTGAAGATCAGCCCCACGTGGTTGGCGGTGGTGTACTGCTGCTGCACCGTCTGGATCACGAAGGCCACGCCGGAGCAGAACAGCCCCAGAAACAGGGCGGCCGCCCATACGCCGCCGGATTGGGGCAATACGGGCTTTTCCGCGGCGAAGGACAGGATCAGCGTCAGCGCTGCCACCACGCCCAGCTCGCACACTCCCAGCGCGATGGGATCCACCTCCGGGTGGCGCACGGCCCGCTCGGTGACCAGCAGATCCACACTGTAGCACAGCGCCACACAGATGCACAGCAGGTCGCCGCTGCGGGGGCGGAAGGACTCGGTCAGCGTCAGCAGCGCCAGTCCCACCGTGCACAGGATCAGCGCCGGCACCAGCCGCCGCGGCGGCTTGACCCGGCAGAAGAGCCACCCCAGCACCGGCGTGAACACCACCGGCAGCGCGCAGATGAAGCCGGCGTTGGACAGGGAGGTGCGGCTGACGCCGTAGCCGTAGAAAATGTAGCAGCCCGCCAGCGCCAGCCCCACGTACAGGGCGTAGCGGGCGGTGATGCGGTTGAGACGCCGCAAATGGGGGAAAAACACAAGCCCCAGCACAAGAAAGGCCGCACTGAAGCGGAACGCATTGAGGAACAGGGGCGGCATCTCCGTCAGGCAAAGGTCGGTGAGATAGTAGGAAGCGCCCCAGAAGGCGGTGCACAGCACCAGCATCAGATCCGCCTTGCGCTGCTTGTTCATATGCCACCGCCTTCCCGTTGATCTGACGGTATTGTAGCATATTCTCTCGGAAAAGAAAAGCTCATTTCCACAGTTGCAGCGTGCCGGTGCTGTGCAGCTGCTTGATAATCAGCAGCGCGATGGGACACAGGATCATGCCGCCCACGCCCAGCGCCCGGAACCCCAGGTACATGGCGCACAGCGACGCAAGGGGCGGCAGACCCGCCTTCGACGCCACCAGCTTTGGCTCCAGCACGCTGCGCACCACGGTGATCACACCGTACAGCGCCAGCAGTGCCAGCGCCCGGGGCACGCTGCCCAGCAGACACAGCCCCGCCGCCCACGGCAGCAGCACCGTGCCGGTGCCCAGCACCGGCAGCGCGTCGATCAGCGCGATGAGGCAGGCCAGCAGCAGGGCGTAGGGCTGGCGCAGCAGAAGAAAGCCGGTCAGGAGCTCTGCAAAGGTGACTGCCAGCAGCGTGGCTTGCGAGCGCAGCCACCGCCCCAGCGACGTCACCGCCCCGGAACGGATCTCCTGCAGCCGCGCCAGCTGCTGCGGAGTGACCTGCCGACGGAAAAAGTCCGGCAGCCGGGGATAGAGGCACCCGGTGAAAAACGTGGCCAGCACCGTGGTCACCAGGAAAAGCCCTGTTCCCGGCAGGGCGGCGGCCGCCCGCCCCAGCAGGCGCATTCCGGCCTGGGAAACGGAGGCGCCCAGCTGGGAAAGCCGGGGCACCGATTGTGCCAGAAACTGCGCCACCTCCTGCCGCAGAGCCTCCGGGCAGGCGGCGGTCATCTCCTCCAGCCGTGCGCCGATCCCATCCGCCAGCGTTGGCAGTACCGACAAAAGCGCCGGCAGGGCGGTCAGCAGCTGCCGGGCCTGCTCGGCGATCTGACCGGTCAGCACGGCAATGGCCGCGATCGCAGCCGCCGCCAGCGCCAGCGTGAACACGGCCCACAGAAAATCCCGCCGCAGTCCGGTGCGCCGCCGGATCCACTGCACCGGCCGCTCCATGGCGGCAGCCAGCGCCAGCGCGATGAGAAAAGGCAGCAGCCACGGCAGCAGGTACCGCATCGCCAGATACAAGAGTCCGGCCAGGACGGCGGCGTAGGCCGCACCGATCAGAAAACGCATTTGCCGCTGCAGATTGATCACCTCGGAAAAATCTTTCATGGAACTGCACAAAAAAAGTATTGTATTTCCAAGTACGTTGTGGTAAAATGCATCTTGAAAACATTTGTTTTTACCGCACGGACGGAGGAATGGCATGGGCAGACAGAAGTACTTCATCGTGTCCGCGGAAGCGTTGCCGGAGGTTTTTTTGAAGGTGGCGGAGGCCAAGCGGATGCTGCAGGTGGGCGAGGCCCGCACCGTGGGCGAGGCGGCTGCCGTGGTGGGCATCAGCCGCAGCGCGTTTTACAAGTACAAGGACGCGGTGCAGCCCTTTCAGGACATGAAGGCCGGGCAGATCATCACGTTTTACGCCCTGCTGCGGGACAATCCGGGCGTGCTGAGCAGTTACCTGTCTATCTTTGCCAATTCTGGAGCAAATATACTCACCATCAACCAGACGATCCCCACCAACGGCTGCGCCGGCGTGACCATCTCGGCCGAGACCAGCGAGATGGTGGAGAGCCTGGACGAAATGATCGCCCGGGTCAGCGCTGCGGACGGGGTGCTGAAGTTTGAGATCCTTGCTGCGTAGGCAGAATAAACACTTGGAAGGAATAATAAAATTATTTTGCATAAGGAGGAACACACATGAAACTGCATTGGAAGAAGATTTTCGGCGTGCTGCTGGTACTGGCGATGGTACTGGTCGTACTGCCGTCTGCGGTGCGCGTTGCCAGCGCCGGTACGACGGGCGCCTATGTGGCCGACTTTGACGGCGACGGCGAGGTAACGGACGCTGACGCCATTTACGTGCTGATGAGCACGTTCTTCCCCGAGGATTACCCCATTGAAGGAAACTGTGACTACGATAAGGACGGCGAAGTGACGGACGCCGACGCCATCTATCTTTTGATGCACACCTTCTTCCCGGAGGATTATCCCATCGATCTGTCCGGCGAACCGGACACGCCTCCCGAGGAGGATGACGGACTGACCATCACCGAGGACGGCGATGACGACGAGATGTGGGGCCCGCTGTTCTGAGAAAGGCCGGCGCAACAGGATAATTGACCAAGGCGGTGCTTCCCACGGGAGCACCGCCTTTTATCGCCGCATGAAAGCGAAAGCCACTCTTCCAACGGGCGGCATTTTGTGCTATGATGGAGAAAAAGCACAGGAGGCATGGTATGGAGTACAGAACGGAGCACGACAGCATGGGGCAGGTGCGCGTGGCGGCGGACAAGCTGTGGGGCGCCCAGACCCAGCGGAGTCTGGAGAATTTTCGCATCGGCACGGAGAAGATGCCGCGGGAGCTCGTGTATGCTCTTGCCATGATCAAAAAGGCGGCGGCGCTGGCCAACCGCCGCCTGCTGCCGGAGAAGCTGCCGGAGGGGAAGGCCCGCGCCATTGCCGCCGCCTGCGACGAGATCCTGGCCGGGAAATGGGACGACCAGTTTCCTCTGTCCGTGTGGCAGACCGGCAGCGGCACTCAGACCAACATGAACGTAAACGAGGTGCTTGCCCACCGGGCCTCCGAGCTGCTGGGCGGGGCGCCGGTGCATCCCAATGACGACGTGAACCTGTCCCAATCCTCCAACGATGTGTTTCCCTCCGCCATCCACCTGATGGCTCTGCTGGGGACGGAGCGGCGGCTGCTGCCGGCGCTGGGACGGATGCAGGACACGCTGGAGGCGCTGGCGGCGCGGCACGAGCACACCCTCAAGACCGGCCGTACCCACCTGATGGACGCCACGCCCATGACCTTCGCGCAGGAGGTACGGGGCTGGAAGGGACTGCTGGAGAGCGCCGGCGAGCTGATCCGCGCCTCGCTGCCGCCGCTGCGGTCGCTGCCGCTGGGCGGCACCGCCGTGGGCACCGGGCTCAACGCCCCCGCCGGATTCGACGCGGCGGTGTGCCGCGAGCTGTCCGCCGTTGCCGGCACGGAGGTGCGGCCGGGGGCGAACAAATTCGCCCTCATGAGCGGGAAGGACGCTGTGGCGTTCGCCCACGGGGCGCTGGCGGCGCTGGCGGGCGATCTGTGGAAGATCGCCAACGACGTGCGCTGGCTTGCCGGAGGCCCCCGCTGCGGCTTGGGCGAGTTGACTCTGCCTGCCAACGAGCCGGGCAGCTCCATCATGCCGGGCAAGGTGAACCCCACCCAATGCGAGGCGCTGACCATGGCGGCGCTGCAGGTGCAGGCGTATCAGACGGCCGTCACCACCGCCGCCTCGCAGGGGAACTTCCAGCTCAACGTGTTCATGCCGCTGATCGCTTACGATTACAGCCGGTCGCTGGATCTTCTGACCACCGCCATGGACTCCTTCGAGCAGAACTGCCTGCGGGGGATCCGCGTCAATGCCGGGCGCATGGCGCAGAATGTGGAGCGCTCGCTGATGCTGGTCACGGCGCTGTCGCCGGAGATCGGGTACGAGCGGGCGGCAGAGGTGGCGCAGTACGCCCACGAGCACAACGTCACGCTGCGTCAGGCGTGTCAGGCGCTGGACGCCCTTTCACCGGAGCGGTTTGACCAGCTGGTGCAGCCGGAGAAAATGGTATAGTGAAAAAGCAGGGAGCAAGTCGCCGGGGCGCCGCTTCCTGCTTTTGTCATATCTGCCAAAAAGAGGCACCCCAATTTCGGCGCTGCGGCGGTAAGAAGTCTTTGCAATCGGGGCGGCTTTTTACTATAATATACAGTAAGAAAGTGTAATCTTTTGGCGGAAAGGGGGGATGCGTCCATGGCGGAGCGGCGGCTTTGCGCGGTGATCCCGGCGGCGGGCGCGTCCCGGCGCATGGGGCGGTGCAAGCAGCTTTTGCCCCTCTCCGGCACCACGGTGATCGAGCGGACGGTGGCCTCGGTGCTGCCGTGGGTGGAAACCGCCGTGGTGGTCACCGGACGGGAGAGGGAGGCGGTGGAGGCCGCCCTTGCCCCCTTCGGCCGCCGGGTGCGGTGCGTGTACAACCCCGACTACGCCGCCACCGAGATGCTGGCTTCCGTGCGCATCGGCGTGGCGGCCATGCCGGAATGCGACGGCTTTTTCCTGCTGCCGGGGGACATGCCCGCCGTGTCGCCCCGGACCTTTGCCGCGCTGGCGCAGGCGGGGCGGCAGCAGCCGGAGGCGCTGATCTTCCCGCTGCTGCAGGGGCGCCGGGGTCATCCGGTGCTGATCCCGGCGGCGTACAGGGACGCGATACTGCGCTATGACGGCCCGGAGGGCCTGCGGGGTCTGTGGCGCCGGTGCGCCGCAGTGGAGCTCCCGGTCACGGACGGCGGCGCCGGTCTGGATCTGGACGTGCCGGAGGATATCCCGGCGGCGGAGCAGGCGATCCGGCTGCTGGATGAAACAGGACACAACTCAAAGGAGGGAACGGATATGAACGACATCAGCCGTTCGGTGGTGAAAAAGGATCACGCACCGAAAATGAGCGGCCGCAGCGTATACGTGGCGGACTATGAGACCGCCCGGGGCGGCAGACCAATCCTGACGGGCAGGCTGCTCCGCTCCACGCTGGCGCACGCCCGGGTGCTGGGCGTGGACGTGCCGGAGCTGCCGGAGGGGTACTTCTACGTGGACGCCAGCGACGTGCCCGGCGACAACAACGTGAACATCGTGCTGGACGACACGCCGGTGTTCTGCCGCGGCACGGTGGAGTACATCGGCGACCCCATCGCCATGCTCTGCGGCCCCGACGCCAGTGAGGTGGAGCGGCTGGTGAAGGCGTGCCGCGTGCGGTACGAGGAGCTGCCGGCGGCGCTGGATCTTGCCGCGGCGGAGGAGGCGTTTTTCGACTACGAGTTCGGCCACGGCGACGTGGCGGCGGCCTTTGCCGCGGCGGACAAGGTGTACGACGAGAGCTTCCGCACCGGTTATCAGGACCAGACCTATCTGGAGCCGCAGGGCATGATGGCGGAGCCGGAGGAGGACGGCGGCATGTACGTCCACGGCTCCATGCAGTGCGTGTATTACGTCCACGGGGCGGTGCCCCGGGTGCTGGGCTGCGCGCCGGAGAAGGTGCACGTTTTTCAGGACGTGACCGGCGGCGGCTTCGGCGGCAAGGAGGACTACCCCTCCGTTCTGGGCTGTCAGGTGGCGGTGGCCGCCCGCAAATGCGGCGCCCCGGTGCGCTGTGTGCTGGATCGGCGGGAGGATCTGGCCTCCACGTCCAAGCGCCACCCCTCCCTGTGCCGCTACCGGGTGGCGGTGAAGGAGGGGAAGGTGACCGCCATGGACATTGACGTGCGCTTCAACGCCGGCGGCTACAGCACCCTCAGCGCCGTGGTGCTCCAGCGGGGCATCATTGCCGCGCAGGGCGTTTACAACGTGCCAAACCTCCACGTGCGGGGCCGGGCCATCAAGACCAACACGGCGCCCAACGGCGCCTATCGCGGCTTCGGCGGCCCCCAGACCTTCTTCGCCGTGGAGATGATGATGGATCACATCGCCCGGGATCTGGGGGTGGACGCGCTGGCGTTCAAGGAGGCCCATCTGGTCAGGCAGGGCGACCCCACCTCCACCGAGGGCCGGTACCACTTCCCGGTGCCGCTGGAGGCCATGATCGCGCAGGTGGACGGCAGGTGCGACCTGCGGCGCAAGCGGGCGGAGTACGCCAAGCCCCAGACGGGGCGCTACCGCCGGGGTATCGGCACCTCCCTCTATTTCCACGGCGCCGGGTTCACCGGCTCCGGCGAGCGGGATCTCATCAAGGCGGTGGCCAAGCTGCGCAAATACGCCGACGGCACGGTGGAGATCCTGGCGGCCAACGGCGAGATCGGGCAGGGCCTGCGCACCACCTTCCCCAAGATCGTGGCGCGGGAGCTGGGTCTGCCGCTGGAAAAGGTCTATTACGACCACCCCGACACCGCCCGGGTGCCGGACTCCGGCCCCACGGTGGCCTCCCGGTCGCTGATGGTGGTGGGCGAGCTGCTGCGCCGGGCGGCGGTGAAGCTGAAAGCCCAGTGGCGCGACGGCGAGGAGCAGGAGGTGGAGGAGCGGTTCAAGGAGCCGGACTACCTGATCCCGTTCTATCTGGACAAATTCAGCGGCGACGCCTATCCCACCTACTCCTGGGGCGTGAACGCCATTGAGGTGGAGGTGGACACCTACACCGGCCGGGCGAAGATCCTGGGCGCCTACGGCTCCTTTGACGTGGGCACGCCCATGGACGAGCAGATCGTGCTGGGGCAGATGGAGGGCGGCTTCCTGCAGGGCATCGGCTATGCCTCCATTGAAAAAATGGACTATGACGACACCGGGCGCATCCGCAACAACTCCTTCTCCGATTATCTCATCCCCACGGCGGCGGACGTGCCCAACCTGCAGTGCATGCTGTACGTGGAGCCGTATCCCGACGGCCCCTACGGCGCCAAGGGCGCCGGCGAGCTGCCGCTGGTGGGCGCGCCGGGCGCTTACGTGGAGGCGCTGGAGCAGGCGCTGGGCGGCCTGCCGCTGCACCACGCGCCCTTTACCGCCGAGGATACCATGAACGCCATTTTGAAGGAGGGGATCTGACCATGGACGCCATTCGTTTCACGCTCAACGGCCGGGAGACGGCCTATGCCGGCTCCGCCGCTGACCGGCTTTTGGAGGTGCTGCGGGATACCTACCGCTGCACCAGCGTCAAGTGCGGCTGCAAGGAGGGCGAGTGCGGCGCCTGCGCCGTGCTGGTGGACGGCATCCTGCTCAACAGCTGCTGCGTGGCCATGGGCGCCGTGGAGGGCGCCGAGGTGACCACGCTGGAGGGCTTCCGGGAGACGGAGCGCTTCGCCGTGCTGGACCGGGCGTTTGCCTCCCTCTCGGCGGTGCAGTGCGGCTTCTGCATCCCCGGCATGGTACTGGCGGCGGAAGCGCTGCTGCGGCAAAATCCCCACCCCACCGAGCAGGAGATCCGGGAGGGCTTGAGCGGCAATCTCTGCCGCTGCACGGGCTATAACGCCATCGTCAACGCGGTGGCGGCGGCTGCAAAGGAGGGCAACGGACTATGGTAAACGGATACGCGCCCCACACGCTGGGCGAGGCGCTGAAAATTCGCGCCGGGCAGGACGTGGTGCCCTATGCCGGCGGTACCGACCTGATGGTGGAAAACCGTCCGGGCGTCACCTACCTCTTTTTGAACAACATCCCGGAGCTGCGGCACATCACCGTGGATGAAACATGGATCCGCATCGGCGCGGCGGTGACCTTCACCGAGGCGCTGGCGGATGAGCGAGTGCCCCGGATCATGCGCGAGGCGCTGGCACAGATCGCCGCCCCCGCCATCCGCAACGCCGGCACCTTCGGCGGCAATCTGGGCAACGGGTCTGCCAAGGCGGACTCGGTGTTGATCGAATTTGCGCTGGGGGGCAAGGTGCGCCTTGTGTCCCAAGCGGGCGAGCGCATTGTGGCGGTGGAGGATTTCTATCTGGGCCGCAAAAAGCTGGATCTGCGCCCCGACGAGCTGATTGCCGAGGTGCTGCTGCCCCGTACCGGCTGGGAGAACTACTATTACGAAAAGGTGGGCGGGCGCAACGCGCTGGCCATCTCCCGGGTGTCCTTCGCCGGCACGCTGCGCATGGAGAACGGCCGCATCGCCGCCGTCAGTGCCGCCTTCGGCGCCGTGGCGGACACGGTGCTGCGTTTTCGCGATCTGGAGCAGATGCTGATCGGCAAGACCGTGGCGCAGGCGCAGGCGGAAAAGGAACGGTTCCTCGCCGCCTACGGAGAGAGGCTGGTACTGACCCGGGGCCGGGTCAGCGCCGAGTACCGCAAGGCGGTGTGTCTCAATCTTCTGCGGGCGTTTTTGGAGAAATTCGGGATCTGAGACCTGAAAGGGAGGCGACCCCATGTTTACTGTCAACATCAACGGGAAGGACTATGAGTCCGCCCACGATAAGAAGCTGCTGGAATTCCTGCGCCGTGACCTGCACCTCACCGCCGCCAAGGACGGCTGCAGCGAGGGCGTTTGCGGCACCTGCACCGTGCTGGTGGACGGCAGGAAGACCAAGGCCTGCACCGTGTCGCTGAGCCGGCTGGCCGGCAAAAAGGTGGTCACGGTGGAGGGCATCGACCCGGCGGAAATGGCGGTGTATCAGCACTGCTTTGCCGAGGCGGGGGCCGTGCAGTGCGGCTTTTGCATCCCCGGCATGATTATCTCTGCCAAGAGCCTGCTGGATCAGACGCTGACCCCCACCCGCGCCGAGGTGAAGGCTGCCATTCGGGGCAATCTCTGTCGCTGCACCGGCTATCAGAAGATCGAGGACGCCATTTTGTTGGCGGCAGACTTCTTCCGGGAAAAGCGCCCCATTCCATCCCCACCCCATTCACTCCGCATGGATCAGCGGGCCCGGAGGGTGGACGCGGCGGAGAAGGTGAACGGCACCGGCGTTTATACCGACGATATCGACCTGCCCGGCATGCTGTACGCCAAGCCTGTCTATTCCAAATATCCCCGCGCCCGGATCGACCGGGTGGACGTATCCCGCGCGCTGGAGGACCCCGACTGCGTAGAGGTGCTGACCCGGGCGGACGTGCCCTGCAACAAGATCGGCCACATCAAGCAGGACTGGGACGTGATGCTGGGGGAGGGGGACATCACCCGGTATGTGGGCAACGTGATCGCCGTGGTGGTCACCAACAGGCCGGAGCGGCTGGAGGAGATCGCCGCTCTCGTGCAGGTGGACTATACCGAGCTGACGCCCCTGACCAACCCCTTTGACGCCCTTCGGGGCGACGCACCCCTCATCCACCCGGACGGCAACGTGATGAGCCGGGCCAATCTGGTGCGGGGCAACGCGGACGCCGCCATCGCCGCGTCCCGGTACGTAGTGACGCGGAAATACAAGACCTCCTGGCAGGAGCACGGGTTCATGGAGCCGGAGTGCTGTGTGGCCGTGCCGGAAGGGGAGGACGGACTGCTGCTGTACACCACCAGCCAGTCCGTCTACGACGTGCAGCGGGAGTGCTCCAAAATGCTGGGCCTGCCGCCGGAGAAGGTGCACTGCCGCGCCGCGCTGGTGGGCGGCGGCTTTGGGGGCAAGGAGGACATGTCCGTCCAGCCTTATGCCGCGCTGGCGGCGTGGGTGACCCGGCGCCCCGTGAAGGTGAAGTACACCCGGCAGGAATCCCTCAATTACCATGTCAAGCGCCATCCCATGGAGATGGAATTCACCACCGCCTGTGACGAGAACGGGCGCCTGACCGCCATGAAGGGCGTCATCATCGCCGACACCGGCGCCTACGCCTCGCTTGGCGGGCCGGTGCTGCACCGTGCCTGCACCCACGCGGCGGGGCCCTATAATTACCAGAACATCGACATCTTCGGCATGTCGGTGTACACCAATAACGTGCCCTCCGGTGCGTTCCGCGGCTTCGGCGTGACCCAGAGCTGCTTTGCCACGGAGATGAATATCAATCTGCTGGCGGAGATGGCGGGCATCGACCCGTGGGAGTTCCGCCGGCGCAACGCCATCAAGCCCGGCGACGTGCTGCCCAACGGCCAGACCGCCGATCCCAACACCAACATGGAGGCGTGTCTGGACGCGGTGCGCGACGTGGTCTACGCCAACCCCTACGCCGGCATTGCCTGCGGCTTCAAGAATTCCGGCACCGGCATGGGCAAAAAGGATATCGGCCGGGTGCTCCTCAGCGTGGAGCAGGGCAAGCTGCGCGTGCGCACCTCCGCCGCCTGCATGGGGCAGGGGATCGGGCAGGTGGTGCTGACGGAGATCTGCCACGTGACGGGGCTGGATCCGGCCTTGTTCATCATCGAGACTGCGGACACGGTGCGCACGCCGGACGCCGGTACCTCCACCGCCTCCCGCCAGACAGTGATGACCGGCGAGGCGGCCCGCCGCGTGGGCGAGCAGCTGAAGGCGGCGCTGGAGAAGCACTCTCTGGCCGAGCTGGAGGGGCAGGAATTTTTCGGCGAATACTCCGCCAAGACCGATCCGCTGGGCGCCGTCAAGGAAAACCCGGTGAGCCACGTGTCCTACTCCTACGGCGCGCAGGTGATCGTGCTGAACGAGGAGGGGCGCATCACCAAGGCGGTGTCCGCCTTCGACGTGGGCACCCCGGTGAACATCCAGTCCGTGGAGGGGCAGATCGAGGGCGGCATGCTGATGGGCATCGGCTACGGCGTCACGGAGAAGTTCGACTGCGTGGACGGCTATCCTGTCAGCCGCTTCGGCACCATCGGCTTTCTGCGGGCTGATCAGGCGCCGGAGCTGGAGGTGATCCTCTGCCGCCCCAAGGAGGAGGACAAGCTGCCTTATTCGCTGGGCGCCAAGGGCTGCGGCGAGCTGTGCATGATCCCTACCGCCCCCGCCTGCGCCCATGCCTACTACCGCTGGGACGGCAAGTTCCGCCAAAGCCTTCCCCTGGAGGATACGCCTTACCGGAAGGCTAAGAAAGACTGACGGCGCAAGGGCTGTAATGGGAAAATACTTTACACATAAGGACGGAAGACCATGACCAAGACCAACTGGAAACGGCGCGTGTTTGACATCATCCAGATCGGCAGCGACGAGGATCTGCCCAGCCGCACCTTCGACATTGTGCTGGTGGCGGCGATCGTGCTGAACATACTGGTGCTGTTTCTGGAGACCTTCGACGCGCTGGCTCCGTGGCAGGGCGTGTTCAACGTCATCGAGATCGTCACGGTGGCGATTTTCTGCGTGGAGTACGCGCTGCGGATCTGGACGGCGGAGTATCTCTATCCCGGCGTCAGCCGTGGCCGGGCGGTGGGCAAGTTTCTGCTGTCCTACGACGGGGTCATCGACCTTCTGACCATTCTGCCTTTCTTTTTCCTCAGCGGGTTCGTGGTGTTCCGGATGCTGCGGGTGGTGCGGATCTTCCACCTGTTCCGCATCAACCCCAAGTACGACTCCTTCAACGTGATCAAGTCGGTGCTGTACGAAAAGCGGAACCAGCTGGCCTCGTCGGTGTTCATCATCCTCATATTGATGCTGGCGGCCTCGCTTTCCATGTACAGTGCCGAGCACGAGGCACAGCCGGATGCTTTCGAAAACGCGTTCAGCGCCGTGTGGTGGAGCGTCAGCACGCTTTTGACCGTGGGCTACGGCGA
The DNA here is from genome assembly GCA_017455225.1 of Oscillospiraceae bacterium. The sequence continues at coordinate 10,900 of JAFTBL010000111.1, read as the reverse complement.
CATCTATCCCGTCACCGTGGTGGGGCGGGTGATGGCCGTGCTGATCACGTTTCTGGGCGTGGGCGCGGTGGCGATCCCCACCGGCATCATCAGCGCCGGCTTCGTGGAGCAATACAGCAAGCTGCAGCAGGAAGCGCCCCGGCTCACCGGCGAGCTGACCGCCATCACCCTGACGATGGACAGCGCATGGATCGACAAAACGGTGGCGGACGTGGAGAAGGAGTACCACGTGGACGTGGTGCTGGTGCGCCGCAAGGGCAAGGTCTCCGCGCCCAAGCAGCACTACGCCCTCCAGGAGGGCGACGAGGTGGCGTATCTGTGAGCGAACGGACTGCGGTTGCGTTTTCACACGCCGGATCGTTATAAATATGAGCCTTGCCGACAATGTGGTTTTGCCGGCGTCGGCGCTTCAACAAACGGAGGAGAGAACATGAAGAAACTGCTTGGCTGGCTGATCGCGGCGCTGCTGACCCTTTCCCTGTGCGCCACCGCCTACGGGGCGGAGGGAACGACCTATTCCGTGCCGGGCACCGATCTCTACGTGACGGTGCCGGACGATCTGATCGTTTTTACCCGTGACGTAAAGGCGGGGGATACGAATCTGGCGCGCTCCGGCCTCACGGCCAAGGACGTCAAGTCCGCCATGGAGGAGGGCGGCTATTACCTTATGGGGTGGGATCAAATAGCAAGCTTTGAGTTTCATCTCACGCTGGAGGACGCTCCGGGGGTCGGCAGCTATCGGGAGTATTCCCGGGAAGAACTGGAGGAGGGACTGGGGAGCGAGATGCGCGAATCCTTTGCCGCCATCGGCGCCACGCTGCGCACCATGGAGTTTTACGATCACCCGCAGGAGCTGATGATCGTGACGGAGTTTGATCTGCCGGAGGACTATGACGCCTCCTGCGGCCTGCAATACAATGTCTGTCACAACGAGCGGGTCTATAATTTGACGATGCTCGTCTATAAAGGGTCGATCACCGACCGTCATCGCACGATCATGCGCAGCATGGCGGAGAGTCTGGTGTTCGACGTGGGAGGCGCCGGCGAGGCGGAGACCACCAATGCGTTCACCTATAAGGACGAGCTGACCGGCACCACCTTCACCGTGCCCGCCGACTGGACGCAGCAGGACGAGGCGGCGAGCGGCGCCCGCGCCACTTTCTTCTACAACAGCGACAGCAACGCGATCATCAGCTATAACAGTGCCGATATCTGGAGCGAAATGTCCCCGGCGGAGCGGTTGGGCAGCAGCCGCGCGGAAGCCGACAACCGTATCCTGCAGGACTGGGATCTGCCGGAGCTGGTGGGGGCTCCCGCCGACAAGACGGAGATCGAAGAAGTCACCTACGGCGGCAAGACCTTTCAAAAAATCACTTTCGATTACATGCAGGAGGAGACCGCCATCCCCATGACGGTGCTGCTGGCGATGGATCACGGCTATCTCTACGTGTTTTCCGCCCATGTCGTGACCCGGCAGCGCATGAGCGATCTGATCGCCATGGTCGGCAGCGTCAAATACGGCGACGTGGTGCCGGAGAGCGACGCCCAGCTGGACAGCCCCGAGGCCGCTCTTGGCTTTGTGCACGACCTGCTGGGGCAGATCGACTGGGCGCTCCTTATCAGGCAGACCATCCTCAGCTGGCTCATTACGCTGGCGGCGTGCGCCCTGCCGATCCTGCTCTACCGCTACGTCATCCGTAAGGACGTTTTGAAGCCGAAAAAGGCGAAAAAAGTAACGATTTTCTACGCGCTGGGCGTTTTTGTGGCGGTTACGGCGGGCCTGTATCTTTGGTTCCGCGGCATGGCGCCGCCGCTGGCTGTGGTGCTGTGGAGCTTTGTGAACTACCGTGTGCTGGCGGGGCCGAAGGCTGTGCGCCTTGCCAACCTGCAGGAGGACGCAAAGCCGGAGGCAGCGGCCGCCGAGCTTCCCGGGGAAGCGGAGACCACTGAAACGCCTGAGGAATAAAACTAAACCCGGGCAAAGGCAGACGCCTTTGCCCGGGTTTTTGTATGCTTCTCTTTACGGCTGCATCTTGCGCAGGATCCCGGCCTTTTGCAGGGCGGGGCGCAGCGCCGTGTAGAGAATGGGAGCCACGATCATGGCCACCACCGCGTTGATGGCGGAGGCGGGGAACTTCTCCGCCATGGCGATCCAGACGCCCTCCATGGGCACGCGCTCGATCAGCAGCTTGTAGCAATAGGTCTTGAGCATGTAAAGCGCCACGTACGTCCACGCGCCTATCACCGCCGCCGCTATGTTCCAGCCGTGCTTTTCGGCGTGGCGGCCGCCGCCGTAGGCGATCATGCCGCACACCCACGCCATGGCGAACTTGCTGACGAAGGTGATGACGTAGGTCAAAAGATCGGAGGGGTAATAGAAGAGGTCGTAGAGCATGGAGCCCAGTCCCGCGGCGATGCCGCCCCCCAGCGGCCCCAGCAAAAAGCCGCCCAGCAGACAGACGGCGTTGGCAAAATGCACCTTCGACCCCAGCAGCGGGAAGCGGAAATAGGTGACCACGAATACCAAGGCCGTCAGCACGGCGATATAAAGGATCTTCTGCAGTGTGAATTTCTTGCTCATGGCTTGCGCCTCCTTGTCAAATCTGGCCCCATGATAGTACAAAACTGGCTATATAAAAATAGCCAGTTTCTGCATATTTAATAATACCAGATCAAAACAGAAGCAGACGGGCGTAAAAGGCGGTGTCGTTCTGCATGGCCACGGTGCGCAGGGGGAGGAGCGATGCCTCCCGCTCCTGAGGCGGCGTGGCCTCCAGCGACGCCAGCGCGCCGGGAATGCCCAGATAGGGCATGGCGCAGGGCAATACGGCGCTCATGGTCTTGGCGGCTTGATAGGCGCTGCGGAAAAACCGCCCCAGCGCCGCGCCCCGCAGCCCCTCCGCGCCGGCGACGAAGCATCCGGCCGCGCTGACCCCCGGCAGAGCGCGCAGTATGCTCCGCAGAGCAGGGAGAGAGGACACGGCAAAGCCGGCGGCCGTGATCCCGTCCGGCACCAGCAGCAGCCCAACGGACGTCGGGCGGCCGTCCGGACGGGGCAGCGCGTCCAGCGCCCGGAGCTGTGCCTCGCTGCCGGCCACGATGCGGCAGCGCCCTACGGCGGTGCGCAGATCGGCAGAGGTAGAGGAGAGATAGATGCGCTCCGGCGGCATGCCGCCGCGTTCCGCCGTCGGCAGCGCCGACGGGTCGGTAAGGTATACCGCCTCGTCGCTCCACGCCGCCGCATGCGCCGGCAGCTGCGGCAGCAGCGAACCATATCGATCCTGCAAAACGCCCATTTTCTCACCTCGCTCGCTTTTCTATACAGTACGGCAGTTCCCCGAAAAAGTCAAGCAGACCCGGACGGAACACTTCCGCCGGGTCTGCGATTTGAAAGGGTATTCTGTAAAGCGAAACGCCTTTACAGCGAGCTGATATAGCGGATCGCCTCGGTGGCGGCCACGGCGCCGTCGGCGGTGGCGGTGACCAGCTGGCGCACGTCCTTCACCCGGTTGTCGCCCGCCACGAAGACGCCGGGGGTACGGGTGCGGCAGTTCTCGCCGGACACAGCGTAGCCTGCCCCGTCCAGCTCGATGAGGGCGCCGAAATTCTGGTTGGTGGGGATGCGCCCCACCGCCACGAACAGCCCGCTGACCTCCAGCGTGGAAACGGCGCCGGACTTGTCGGTGACGGTGATGCTCTGCAGCCGCTTGTCGGCGTTCAGAGTGGTGACCACGCTGTTGTACACGAAGGTCACGTTTTCCCGCGCCTGCAGGGCGGACACGGTGGCCTCATCGCCCCGGAAGGCGTCCCGCCGGTGGATGAGATAGACCCGCTCCGCCAGATCTGCCAGATACAGCGCGTCCTCCAGCGCGGTGTTGCCGCCGCCCACCACGGCCACGGTCTTGCCCCGGAAAAAGGCGCCGTCACAGGTGGCGCAATAGGAGACGCCGCGCCCCACCAGCTTGTCCTCACCGTCAACGCCCAACTTCCTGTTTTCAGAGCCGGTGGCAAGGATAATTGCTTTACAGGGATACACGTTTTTCGCCGTGACGGCCTCCTTCACCGCGCCGTTGTCACGCAGCTCGGTGACCTTTTCAAACTTCACCTCGGCGCCCAGAGCGGTGGCCTGCTGGTAGAGCCGGGTGGCAAAATCGAAGCCGGAGATATGAGCCTCCACGGGATAGTTTTCAATATCCGGCGTATTGACGATCTGCCCGCCATAAGCGGCGGCCTCCAGCACCAGCACCGACTTGGCGGCCCGGCGGGCGTAGATGGCGGCGGTGAGCCCCGCAGGGCCCGCGCCCACGATCACGATGTCCGTCATGGCCTTACGCGTCCAGCATGGCTTCCAGCGCCTCGCGGGGCTGGAAGCCCACGCTGCGGTCAGCCTCGGCACCGTTTTTGAACAGCACCACGCAGGGGATGGAGCTGACGTCGTAGTCCATCGCCAGATCGGATTCGTCGTCCACGTTGACGGACACCACCTTGCAGTCGCTGCGGGAGGCTGCCAGCTCGTCCAGCAGCGGCTTGAGCATCCGGCAGGGGCCGCACCAGGCGGCGTTGAAATCCACCAGCACCGGCACGGGGGAGCGGAGAACCTCCTGCTCAAAGGTATCCTGAGTCACTTCAATGATCGCCATGATCGTTTCCTCCTTCGTATGATTTCAGCCCAGCAGACGGACGATCTCTTTCTCAATGTCCGCCGGGTCCACGGTGGGGGCGTAGCGCGCCGCCAGATTGCCCTCCCGGTCCACGAGGAACTTGGTGAAGTTCCAGCGGATGTCGCCGGGAGCCTTGGTGGTGGTGCTGATCTTTTCGATGGCCTTCATGGTCATCTTGCCCTTCAGACCGTTTACCGTTTCTTCCACGTTCTGGCTCTTGAGCCAGGTGAACACGGGGGACTCGTTCTCGCCGTTCACGTCCACCTTGGCCAGCTGGTCAAACTGCGTCTTGTAGCGGGCGGTGCAGAACTGGTGGATCTCCTCGTCGTCGCCGGGCGCCTGATGACCGAACTGGTTGCAGGGGAAGTCCAGCACCTCCAGCCCGGCGTCGTGGTACTTTTCATACAGCTTCTCCAGCGCCTCATACTGAGGAGTGAAGCCGCAGCCTGTGGCCGTGTTTACCACCAGCAGCACCTTGCCCCGCAGCGTGCCCAGATCCAGCTCTGCACCCTTGCGGCCCTTGACAGTGTAATCATAGATCGCCATGTGGTTGCCCTCCTTAAGTTTTATTTTAAGCAATTAGATTGTACAAAATCTAATTGCCGATGTCAAGTATTATTTTTGTTTTTTTAAAAAAAATTATGCGGCAAGTGGAACGGGCAGTGGAAGAACAGGGGGTTAAACAGAAAAATCCTGAGGGTTTCATAAGCTTTTCTTGACAATATTTAGTACATAATACAAATGTTATATGTCATAAGTATACGCTCAGGCGTATAGGGTCATTCTGCTTGATGTCGGAATGCTTGCGAAAGGGGGGAAGTTGTGAAATCCATCCGTGGAAAGTTTTTGCTGATCAGCATGATCGGCAACACGAAAGGCGTTTGCGCCTACTATCTGCGCATCGCTCCGGAGCTGACGGAGCGTGACGCGCCGATCAGGAGATGTATGCCGATAAGCGCAGACTGAAGGGAGAGCGGGTAGAGCCTCGCGATCAAGTGCATCTATAAAAAATTATGCGTATTATGCGCATAATGTGTTGACAAACTGGATAACATATGATATAATGGCGTCAGCCAAAGGGAAAGAAGCCCTGCGGCAAATGTGAAAGTTTTGGAGGTGCCTGTTATGTCAAAGGTCAGCACGAACATCAGTTTGGATGAGGATCTGAAGAAGGAAGCGCAGGCTCTGTTTGCCGAGTTCGGCCTGGATCTGACCACGGCGATCACGGTTTTCCTGAAGCAGTCTGTGCGGGAGGGGCGGATCCCCTTCGCCATCCGCAAGGTGAAGGAGCAGGCTCCCTATGAGATCCATGTTCCCGCCGAGCCTTCCCACTTGATGGAGACGGTGGATGAGGTCGCCCGTCGCATGGGCTGATGAACGACGAAAAAAATTCCGGAGCGCAGGCTCCGGAATTTTTTTGCCCTGTGCACCGGAACGGGAGGGCTCCCACTGTGGGTTTGCAACAGTTTGATGTGCCATTTTTTGCCATTGGTTGGGAATGGCAACAACGGCCGCGATTTTTTGTAAAATTTTGAGAAAAAAACCGGTCGAAATACATGAATTTCCAACGCATTCACAATTGCATTTTTGTTGGAGCCGCCGTACAATCATTTGCAAATTGAAGCCCGTGGAAATACAAATATCCGCCAAGGACGGACAAAACAAGCGGGCGGAAGTGAAGGAGTTGGAGCAAATGATCGAAAGCAGCTATTTAAACAAGGTGTATGAGGAGCTGGAGCGCCATTATCCGGAGCAGACGGAGTATCTGCAGGCGGTGCGGGAGGTGCTGGAAACGCTGGCGCCGGTGGTGGAGGCTGACCCCCGCTACGAGCGGGAGAACATCGTGGGGCGACTGGTGGAGCCCGAGCAGGCGATACTGTTCCGCGTGCCGTGGATCGACGACGAGGGGAACGTACAGGTGAACCGGGGATACCGGGTGCAGTTCAACTCCGCCATCGGCCCCTACAAGGGCGGGTTGCGGTTCCACCCGTCGGTCAGTCTGTCGGTGATCAAATTCCTGGGCTTTGAGCAGATATTCAAAAACTCGCTGACCACACTGCCGCTGGGCGGCGCCAAGGGCGGCAGCGACTTTGACCCCAAAGGAAAATCCAACGGGGAGATCATGCGCTTTTGCCAGAGCTTCATGACGGAGCTGTTTCGCCACATCGGCCCGGATACCGACGTGCCCGCCGGAGACATCGGCGTGGGCGGCCGGGAGGTGGGCTATCTGTTCGGTCAGTACAAGCGGCTGACAAATACGTGGACGGGCGCCATGACCGGCAAGGGGTTCAGCTTCGGCGGCTCTCCGGTGCGCACGGAGGCCACCGGCTTCGGCCTGTGCTATTTTGCGCAGGCTCAGCTGCGGGACAACGGCCTGTCGCTGGCGGGAAAGCGGGTGGTGGTGTCCGGCTCCGGCAACGTGGCGATCTACACGGTGCAGAAGGCTGCCGAGCTGGGCGCCAAGGTGGTGGCGGTGTCCGATTCCGACGGCTACGTGCTGGATGAGGGCGGGGTGGACTACCGCACGCTGCAGGTGATCAAGGAGCAGAAGAGGGAGCGCATCAAAACCTACACGGACTACGTGCCCGCGGCGGTTTACGTGCCGGATCACCGCGCCATCTGGTCGGTGCCCTGCGACGTGGCCATGCCCTGCGCCACCCAGAACGAGATGAACGGCGACGAGGCCCGCCGGCTGATCGCAAACGGCTGCATCGGTGTGTTCGAGGGCGCCAACATGGCGCTGACGCCGGACGCCATCGACGCGGTGAAGGAAGCGGGACTGCTGTACAGCCCCTCCAAGGCGTCCAACGCCGGCGGCGTGGCGGTGTCGGGGCTGGAGATGAGCCAGAACTCCGAGCGCATGAGCTGGACGTATGAAACGGTGGACGAGCGGCTGCGCGCCATCATGGAGGGCATCTACCGCGTGTGCGCCGACGCGGCGGAGCGATACGGCAAAAAGGGCGACATTCAGGCCGGCGCCAACATCGCAGGCTTTTTAAAGGTGGCGGACGCCATGCTGGCGCAGGGCGTGTGCGGCTGACCGGCGCGGCGGAAAACAGGACGAAGCAGGAGGCGGATCGTGAGGGCGACCCGCCTCCTGTTGCTTTCGGAGCGTTTTTCATAGTAAGAGGGATGATTTGCTTTTGCCGGTGGTTTCCTTTCGAAAATCAGGGCTGTCGACTTATTTTCGCTTGACAATGGGGGAAGGATAGTATATTATACACCTATACCCAGTTTCGCCAAAAGAAGTTCCCATCATTTGTGCTTGTTGCACAAAAACAGCGACTGTTTTTTCACAAAAGTGACAAGGTTTTTAGAAACCGCAACAGACCAAACAAAGAAAGGGAGAGCACTGAGATGAAAAAGAAAGTATTGGCGATCATTCTGGCGCTGTGCTGCGTGCTGCCGCTGGTGCTGACCGGCTGCGGCGGCGGTGAGGGCGGCGGCGGTACGTCCACGGGGGAGCGGGTGACGCTGACCATCGGCGTGCCCCAGAACGCCAACGTGACGTCCTACGACGACAACGCTTTCACCAAGTATCTGGAAGAGGCTGCCAATGTGGATCTGGAGTTCGTCTTCTTCCCCAGCGGCGGCGAGGACTACGTGCGCCAGCTGACGCTGATGGCGGCGGCCAACGAAACGATGCCGGACGTGCTGTGGCACTTTGACGGGCTGAGCAACAACAGCCGGAACGAGTTCGGCGAGAGCGGCTATCTGATGGATCTGACGGATCTGATCGACAAGTACGCGCCGGACTACAAGGCGGCGCTGGAAAAGCTGGACGAGCATGACCGCCAGCGGATCGTGAACCGCGCGACGGCGCCGGACGGCGGGATCTACGGCCTGCCGCAGTTTGCCGACCTGCGGGTGTGGGACGACCTGCAGACGATGCTGTTCATCAACCAGGACTGGCTGGACACGCTGGGACTGACCGCGCCGACGACGGTCGACGAGCTGTACACAGTGCTCAAGGCGTTCAAGGAGAAGGATCCCAACGGGAACGGGATCGCGGACGAGATCCCGATGTACGGCAAGACGAACACTATATACAATATCACCACGTGGATCATTAACGCGTACGTATACTATAACGACACGTACGATCTGAACGTGGAGAACGGGAAGCTGTGGGCGCCGTACGTGACGGACGAGTACCGTCAGGCGCTGATCTTCCTGAACAAGCTGCGCACGGAGGGCCTTTTGAGCGACCTGAGCTTCTCCTCCTCCGGCGCGACGGAGATGAAGGCGATGATCACCCCGGGCACGGGCGTGGCGCAGGTGGGCATCTGGGCGGGTCACCCCCAGGTGTACGCCGACGGCAACAGCCCCATCCTGGAGCAGTATCAGCCGTTTGCCGGGCTGAAGGATGAGACCGGCAAGGGCGGCTACATCGTGATGAACCCCAAGGGCCTGAGCTTCCCGCTGATGATCACCGCGGACTGCAAGAATCCTGAGGCGGCGATGCGTCTTTTGAACGTGTTCTACAGGGACGAGACGGTGTCGCGCCAGCGCCACGGCGAGCCGGGCGTGGACTGGACGGAGGAAGAGGGCCCCACGCCCTACGGCGTCAACGGGCACATCAAGGTGAGCAACAACGGCGCCTTCTTCAAGGGCAGCCAGACGTGGTGCGCCAACGGCGGCGGCATCTTCACCCCCTGGAACTATCTGGCCATTGAGAACGCCGCCAACCACGGCGACGAGGTGGTGAACGCCATGGCGCACACCTCCTATGAGACGATCATCAAGAACGTGGTGCAGCCGGACGAGGTGTGCACGGATATCTCGTACACACCGGAGCAGTATGAGCTGCGCAGCCAGTATCGCGGCAGCCTCATCAGCTATACGCTGGAGCAGCGGAACCTGTTCATTCTGGGCACGCTGGATCCCAACGACGACGCGACGTGGGCCAAGTATCTGGCCGAGCTGGATCGTCTGGGCCTGCAGAATTATATCAACCTGATGCAGGAGGCTTATGAGGACAATCTGAACGCCTGAGCCGGCCGTATCATCTAAATAGCCAGCAAGGAGCCCCCGCCGCGCCTGCGGGATCGCGGCGGGGGCTGACTTTTTTGAGGAGGAAAGCTCACATGAAGATCCAGATCATCGCCAACGGCCACGCCGCACAGGAAGAGGTGCTGCGCCGCCGGATCGCCGAGCGCATTGACGCAGCGTTTGCCCCCGGCGGCATGACCGTCACGCTGACTGTGGACGCGGCGGCGGGCAAAGCGGAAAGCTATCGCATCGACGGCGCCGGGCAGGACTGGCGCGTCACCGGCGCGGACGGCCAAGGGCTTTATTACGGCGTGGGCAAGTTTCTGCACAGCGCCTGCTGGAGTGAGGAGGACTTTGCGCCTGCGGCCACGGACGGCTGGGTCAGCCCCGACTGCGAGTTCCGCTGCATCTATTTTTCCGTCCACTTCCACAACTGGTATCAGGAGGCCTCCACGGAGGAGGTGGCCCGGTATCTGGAGGATATGCTGCTGTACGGCTACAACGCCATCGAGTGCATCATCCCGGTGGTGCAGCTGAACAGCTTTGAGGACGATATGTTCCGCGCTTCGGTGGACAAGCTGCGCGCCATCTTCTCGCTGGCGAAGAAGCTGGGCATGAAGGTGCTGTTCGGCGTGAACCCCAATCAGGGCATTTTGTCCGCGCCCCACGTGTGGGATGCGGATCTGACCTACGACGTTCCCGGCAAGTATCGGGGCTGGGCGGGGCGCAATCTCTGCCCCAGCAAGCCCGGCGCGCTGGAATACCTGCGGGGCATCTGGCTCAAGTGTCTGGAGCAGTTCACCGACATCGGCCTTGACTACGTGCTCTCCTGGCCCTACGACGAGGGCGGCTGCGGCTGCGCCGCCTGCGCTCCGTGGGGCGCGAACGGCTTTGATAAGCTCAGCCGCGTGCTGGCACAGGACGCCCGGCGCCTGTATCCCGGCGTGAAATTCCTGTACGCCACGTGGACCTTTGACGTGCCTTACGACCAGCGGGAGTACAGCACGCTGTACAAGCGTCTGGCGGCAGGGGAGATGGACTACATCGACTACCTCATGGTGGACGCCCACGGCCCGTTCCCCCGTTACCCGCTGGAGCATCCGGTCATCAAGCCCATCGTCAACTTCCCGGAGATCAGCATGTGGGGACTTTTCCCGTGGGGCGGCTTCGGCGCCAACCCGCTGCCCCGGCGGTTCGAGGAATTCTGGGACAGCAGCAAATCGGTGCTCTCCGGCGGCATGCCCTAT
>JAFTBL010000110.1 GCA_017455225.1 Oscillospiraceae bacterium | reverse complement strand
TTCCCCATCGTGCTGCACGGTTCTTCCTCTGTGCCGCAGGAGTTCGTGAAGATGATCAACGAGAACGGCGGCAATATGCCCGACGCCGTCGGCATTCCCGAGGATCAGCTGCGCAAGGCGGCTCGCCTGTCTGTGTGCAAGATCAATATCGACTCCGATCTGCGCCTTGCCATGACCGGCACCATTCGCAAGTATTTTGCAGAGCATCCCGATCATTTCGATCCCCGCCAGTATCTCAAGCCCGCCCGCGCCGCTATCAAGGCGCTGGTCGCCCACAAGATCGTGGACGTTCTGGGCTGCGACGGCAAGGCGTTCTGATCAAAAGCGTTACAAAAAACCGGCGTGAAATTGATTTCACGCCGGCTTTTTATGCGGAAAGAGGTAAGCCCGGGGGCTTGCTTATCAAATTATCAAAGTGAAAGGGCGGAGCCTGCCTCGGCGGGCGCTCCGTCCTTTTTTATTCCGGCTTTTTCTCCCGCGGCTTCACGCCGGACAGCGGATTGGCCCGGGCTGCCACACGCAGCGATTCGTTGTCCACGTGGGTGTAGATCTCCGTGGTGTTGAGATGCTCGTGGCCCAGCACCTCCTGCACGGCCTTTACGTCCACGCCGTTTTGAAGCATCAGCGTGGCCGCTGTGTGGCGCAGCTTGTGAGCAGAATACTGGCTGCTGTCCAGCCCGGAGGCTGCCAGATACTTTTTCACCAGCGCGTGCACCGTGGAGCGGCTGATGCGCTTGTTTTGCGAGGACAGGAACAGCGCGTCCCTGTCCCGCCCGGCGATGGGCCGGCGCTGGGCGAGATAAGCGTTCAGCGCGTTTTTGCAGGCCTCGTTCAAATAGACGATCCGCACCTTGTTGCCCTTGCCCAGCACCCGCACCGCGTCGTCCTGTATGTCGCCCAGATTCAGGCCGATCAGCTCCGAAATACGCAGTCCGCAGTTGAGAAACAGCGTTAAAATGCAGTAATCACGCTCCCGGTTGGGGCCGTCCACGGAATCCAGCAGGGAAAGGGACTCGTCCAGCGTCAGATACCGCGGCAGGGACTTTTTTGTTTTGGGTGTGTCGATATCCTTGCACGGATTTTCTTCCAAAAGGTGCATTTTATTGCAAATATAGTTATAAAATGAACGAATAGTGGCCAGTTTTCGCGCTCTGGATGCAGCATTCAAGCCTTTGTTAGAATTTTCACTATTTTGATGCAGCACGCGGTCGCGGCTCAGATAGGTCATGTAGCTGTAAATATCCGTCAGCGTGACAGAGCCCACCAGCGGAAGATCCACGTCGGCGATGGGGATCTGGTCGAGAGGAGTGTCCTGCAGCGCCGGATCACGGATCCATTTCAGATAACGGAAAAAATTCCGCATATCCAAATAATATTCATCCACGGTGCGCTTGGAATGCGCTTTGATGGTCTCGTGGTATGCCAGAAAATCCAACAGGATCCTGGGCGAGTCTGCACGGTAATTGATCGGCATAATTTCTGCACAGGAACGGTCAAGGAAAACGATCGCGTCAGTGCCGCAGGAGCAACGAACGTCGCGGATGATGCCGGGCGGATTGCTGCGTGCGGTCATTGAATCGGCGGCGCCGCGCGGCAAGGCGACTGAAAAAGCCCACAGTACCCGCAGCGTTGATAAAGCTCGGCAAAAGGGCTTTTCCCGTTAAAGAGGCGTTTTCCTCTCCCCTAAATTGAACAAAATTTTTATTTTGTTCAATTTACAGTGTCCCCGTGAAACCCCCTTCCCTTATGAAAGATGCTCCAGATCCTTGGAAAACCGGGCCACGGCGCGATGGATCGCGGCCAGCAGCTTCTGTTCTTCCTTGGATACGGCGCCGTCGTCCTTTACGGCGGCCAGCCGGCAGGCGTTTTCAAACTGCTTCGTGTACAGCAGCATGCTGCGGATCTGCGCTTCGATGAATGAATTCATAGACGCGGCGCCTCCTTTTGTGTTTGTGGTTTGTCCCGATTATATTTGCCGCGGTGACGGCGCATACTTTTTTATAAGGAGCGTGAACCGTATGTACTATATCCCCTGCACCGACAGCTGCATCTATCAATCCGACGGCATGTGTACGCTGGATCATTGTCTCACCGGCGGACAGTCGTCCGGCGAGCACCCCTGCGTGCATTACCGCCCTATTTCGTCTGCGCCAGCAGCCGCATCGCCTGTGCGATATTCTCCACCGGCAGCAGCTCCAGATGGGCCATGGGGCGAAGCTCCCGCGCCCGGCGGGCCGGAATGATGCATTTGGTGAAGCCCAGCCGCTCGATCTCCGACAAACGCTGCTCCAGATGGCTGATGCTGCGTACCTCGCCGGACAGTCCCACCTCGCCGATGGCGGCCATATCGTTGGCCACAGGCTTGTCCAGATAGCTTGAGGCGATTGCCACGACGGCGGCCAGATCCGCCGCCGGTTCCTCCAGCGTCAAGCCGCCGATGATGTTGACGTAGGCGTCGCATTGCGAGACCTTCAGATTGCCCCGTTTTTCCAGCACTGCCAGCAGCATGGCGGCCCGCCCGTAATCAAATCCGTTGCAGCTGCGCAAGGGCTTGGCGCCGCTGCAGGGCGCCACCAGCGCCTGGATCTCCGCCAGAATGGGGCGCGCGCCCTCCATCACGCAGGTCACACAGGTGCCCGGCGCGTCCTTCGGGCGGCCGGAAAGCAGCATCTCCGACGGGTTTTCCACTTCCTTCAGCCCCTGATCCAGCATTTCAAAAACGCCGATCTCGTTGGTGGCGCCGAAGCGGTTTTTGGCGGCGCGCAGGATGCGGTAAGACATGTGCTGGTCGCCCTCGAAATACAGCACGCTGTCCACCATATGCTCCAGCACCTTGGGGCCTGCGATCGACCCCTCCTTGTTCACGTGCCCGATGACGAACACGGTGATCCCCTGCCCCTTTGCCAGCTGCATCAGCGTCATGGTGCAATCCTTCACCTGTGCCACGCTGCCGGCGGGCGAATCCAGCTCCTCGTTATAAAGCGTCTGGATGGAGTCTACGATCAGAATATCCGGGTTTTCCGCCTCCACGCCGGACAGCATGTCCCCCAGCCCCGTCTCCGACAGAACGTACAGATTGGGGCTGTCCACGCCCAGCCGCCGGGCCCGCATTTTGATCTGGTGGGTGGACTCCTCGCCGGATACGTACAGCACCTTGGCAAACCGCCCCAGCTGCTGGCAGATCTGCAGCATCAGCGTGGATTTGCCGATGCCGGGCGCGCCGCCCACCAGCACCAGCGAGCCCTTCACGGCGCCGCCGCCCAGCACGCGGTCAAGCTCCCCCATCCCGGTGGGAAAACGGATCTCCTCCGTGGTGTCGATCTCTGTAATGGTGGTTGCCTTTACAGCCTTGATGTGAGAAGGTCTCCCCTCCCCTTTGCGTGTGTGCTCCACCGCCTGTTCCACCAGAGAATTCCACGCGCCGCAGCTGGGGCAGCGCCCTGCCCACTTGGGCGATTCATTACCGCATTCTGTGCAAAAATAGACGGTTTTTGCCTTCATTTTTCAATTTCCTCCTGCGTTATGCGTTGGAAAAGTGCGAAAAACCTGCTGCAATGACCAGTGCCAGACGCAGCTGATAGTCCGGCTCCTGCAGGCGCTGACACTCCCCGCTGTTGCTCATGAAGCCGCACTCCACCAAAATGGCGGGGCATTGGGCGTTTTTCATGAGATAGACGGAGCTGTCGATGACCCTTGTCAGCCGTTCCTTATCGGTGTTGACGGCCAGATTGAGGTACTGCTGCACCTGCTCCGCCGCCTTGTCGGCGCCCGGCAGGGCGTTGTAAAACACCTGCGCGCCGTGCACACTGGGGTGGGACGGCAGACTGTTTTGATGGATGCTGATGAGAAAGCCGTCCACCGTGTCATTGACGGTCTTTACCCGGTTTTGAAGATCCGAGACCTTCTTTTCCCGCAGCGTGGAGGCCTCCGGCGAGTACACCGCCCCCTCCCCCGTCCGGGTCATCACAGTATCCTGTCCGATGAAGCAGAAAAGCAGCTCCAGCCGGCGGGCGATCTGCAGGTTGATCCCGCTCTCCGGCGTGCCGTCCGTGCCAACGGCGCCGCCGTCCTCCCCGCCGTGCCCTGCGTCGATCACAACGGTGCAGCGTGCCGGATCGGCGCGAGCCACAGTCGCCGCCGCGGCCAGCAGCAGCG
>JAFTBL010000109.1 GCA_017455225.1 Oscillospiraceae bacterium | reverse complement strand
GACGCCGCGGATACCGTCTGTTCCAAAGAGTTTTCCCATAGAAGCTGCGATCTCACTTTCTTATAATTCCAGCTGCTCCTGGCCTAAATAATCGATGTGCAGGTGCTCATATGCCTTGCGCGTCACGCAGCGCCCGCGGGGCGTGCGGGTGAGGAAGCCGATCTGCATTAGGTAGGGCTCGTATACGTCCTCCAGCGTGACGGATTCTTCGCCGATGGTGGCGGCCAGCGTTTCAAGACCCACCGGTCCGCCGCCGTAGTTTTCAATGATGGCGCGCAGCATCCGGCGGTCGATGGGGTCGAGCCCCAGATAGTCGATCTCCAGCGCCTGCAGCGCCGCGTCCGCTACATCCCGCGTGATCACGCCGTCGGAGCGCACCTGCGCGTAGTCCCGCACACGGCGCAGCATCCGGTTGGCGATCCGGGGCGTGCCCCGGGAGCGCCGGGCGATCTCCATGGCGCCGGCGTCTTCAATGGGAACGTTCAATATGCCGGCGCTGCGGTGGACGATCCGGCTCAGCTCCTCCGGGGTGTACAGCTCCAGCCGCAGCGTCACGCCGAAGCGGTCCCGCAGCGGCGCGGACAGCGAGCCGGCGCGGGTGGTGGCGCCGATCAGCGTGAAATGGGGCAGATCCAGCCGGATGGAGTTGGCAGAAGGCCCCTTGCCGATGATGATGTCAATGGCGTAATCCTCCATGGCGGGATAGAGGATCTCCTCCACCGCTCTGTTCAGCCGGTGGATCTCATCCACGAAGAGGATGTCGTTTTCACTCAGATTGGTCAAAAGCGCCGCCAGATCGCCGGGCTTTTCAATGGCCGGCCCGGAGGTGATGCGGATGTTCACGCCCATTTCCTGGGCAATAATGCCCGCCAGCGTGGTCTTGCCCAGACCGGGGGGGCCGTGGAGCAGCACGTGATCCAGCGACTCCGTGCGCTTGCGTGCCGCCTCGATGAAGATGGAGAGGTTCTCCTTTGCCTTTTCCTGCCCGATATACTCCTTCAGCGTCCGGGGGCGCAGAGAGTTCTCGTTGCCGTCCTCCGGCAGGAAGGTCTTGGCGACGATCGGCTCTTCGTAAATATCGCTGCCGTAGTCTATGCTCACGCCGATCCCTCCTTACCGTACCATTTTTTTCAGCGCCTGCCGGATGATCTCCTCCAGCGGCAGCTGCGCAACGTCCACGCCCTTCAGCGCGGCGGCGGTCTCCTGCGCGCTGTAGCCCAGCACCGCCAGCGCCGCCGCCGCCTCCGAGGCCTTGCTGTCCTGCCGGACGGGCGCGGCAGCGGCACCGGGCGCGTAGTCCGTCTGATCCGCCGAGAGCTTATCCTTCAGCTCCAGCAGGATCCGCTGGGCGATCTTTTTGCCGATGCCGGGCACGGCGGTCAGTGTTTTTTCATCGCCCATGACCACGCTGGCGGCCAGCTGGGACGGCGTGGTGGAGGACAGGATGGACAGCGCGGCCTTGGGGCCCACGCCGGACACGCCCAGCAGCATTTTGAAGCTGTGCAACTCGCTCTGGCTGGCAAAGCCAAACAGATCCACCGCGTCCTCCCGCACGTTCATGTAGGTGTAGAGCTTGGCGCTCTCCCCTTTTTTCAGCTGTGAAAGCGTATAATTGGTGGTCGCGCAGGCATAGCCTACGCCGCCGCAGTCGATCACCGCCAGATTGGCTTCGATCTCCGCCACGGTACCCTTGAGATAGTAAAACAAGTCAGACCGTCTCCTTTACGTTGGGATCATGCCGGCGCAGCAGACTGGTGGCACTGCGGGCATGGCAGATGGCGATGGCCAGCGCGTCGGCGGCGTCGTCGGGTCTGGGGATCTCCTTCAGGTGCAGCAGCCGCCGCACCATGTCCATCACCTGATTCTTTTCCGCAAGGCCGTAGCCTACCACCGCCTGCTTGACCTGCATGGGGGTGTACTCATAGACGGGCGTGCCCAGCCGCTCCGCGGTGTACAGGATCACGCCGCGGGCGTGAGCCACAGCGATGCCGGTGGTGATGTTCTTACTGAAAAACAGCTCCTCAATAGCGATCTCATCCGGCTGAAACTGCCGGATCAGCTCCTCCAGATCCCGGGCGATCTGCACAAGGCGCGCTGCCAGCGGCAGTCCCGCCTCGGTGTTGATAGCGCCGTAGCGCACCATTTGCTGTTGGGCGCCGGATACGTCGATCACGCCGAAGCCCACAATGGCGACGCCCGGATCAATGCCTAAAATGCGCATCAGACGCAACCTCCCGTCCATACTCTTTCCATTATACCAAAACAGGGCGTAAATGCAACAAAAAACTGCCGCTCCGGTGAACGGGCGGCAGTTTTACGCTCTGGGATGTGCCTTGATGTAAACGTCCTTCAGCTGCTTTTTGATGACGTGGGTGTAAATCTGTGTGGAGGAGATGTCGGCGTGCCCCAGCATCTCCTGAATGGAACGCAGGTCGGCGCCGTTTTCCAGCAGGTGCACGGCGAAGGAATGGCGCAGCATGTGGGGCGTCACGTCCTTGGTGATCTCCGCCTTCTCCTGATAGTACTTGATGATCTTCCAGAAGCCCTGACGGCTCATGCGCTCGCCGTTCATGTTGACGAACAGCGCCTCCTCCCCGCCGTTTGCCACCAGATGGGGGCGGATGTTCTTCAGATAATCCTGCAGCGCCTTCACAGCGGCGGGATACAACGGGATGATGCGCTCCTTGCCCTTGCTGCTGCAGCGGATGAAGCCCGCGTCGGTGTTCACGTCGTCCACGTTCAGCCCGATCAGCTCGGAAACGCGGATGCCGGTGGCGTACAGCAGCTCCAGCATGGCGTGGTCGCGGTAGCCCTTTTCGTCCACGCACTTGGGCTGCTCGAGAAACAGATCCACTTCCTTGCTGGTCAGGATCTCCGGGTACCGTCGTTCCACCTTCACGGAGGAGGCGTTTTTGGCAGGATTGGTGCGCACCGTGCCGGTGGACAAAAGAAAAGCGTAAAAGGATTTGATAGAGGCGGCCGAGCGAGTCACAGTGGCAGGAGAACGTCCCCGCGCGGTCAGACTGTCCAGATACTTGCTGATTTGATCCTTCCTGACCTTTTTCAGGTCGGCCATACCGTGTTCTACCATCCATGTGCGGTATTGATTCACGTCGCGGACGTAGGAGCTGAGGGTGTTGGCCGAGGCGTGCTTTTCTTGCTCCAGATACTGCTGATAGGCAGAAATATAGTCGGTCAAACCGTATCTCAACTCCTTTCCTCATCGTTTAGAAACAGCGCTCCGCCACCCAGTGCAGCAACCGCGGAACGACGGAGCATTCCGCCACGCAGCCGATCAGAAGAATGACGGCGCACAGGATCAGCGGATAGACCGGCAAGGCGGGCCCGGCGGCGCGGGATCTGCCGGAACGCAGCTGTGCCGCGGCCAGCCATGAGCGCCTTGCAAAATAAAAGCAGCACGGCAGGATAAAAACGCAGCGCAGGCCGAAGGCGGCCAGCGCCAGCCATACGCCGCCCCGCCCCAGCGCGGAGACAAAGGCGTGCACGGTAAAAGAAAAGCACGCGCCCTGCACCGTCAAAGCAGCCGGCACAAGCCACACGCCCCACGGGACAAACCCTAAAAGCGCAAACAGCACAACGCCGCGGAAGTAGGCCAGCAGCACCGACATCACCGGCAGAGCGCCTGCCGTGCCGGCGGCGTAGCCCGTGAGATAAGAAGCCAGCTCCTGCTGATCCTGCCGGGGCACAAGTCCGCCCAAAAGATGCCCTGCAAGGATGCCGAATAAATAGAAGGCGCAGAGGAACAGATCCTCTGCCCGAATCCCGGGCGCAACGACCGGCTTGACGAGCCTGCGGCGTGGCAGTTTCATTCCATTCACCTCGGCTCATTGTATGTCCGGAGTGAAAAAAATAGACGCGCCCTCGCCGCACGGAACAAATATAAATATATGGCAAAACCGGAGAAAACGCAAGGGATTTCGGGCAAAAAGAAGTTTTTTGTCTATTATGTCAAAATGTTATGTAAATTACATTATGTAAACAAAGAAAACCGGGGCGACAGCAAAAGATCCGCCGTCAAGATATGGATTCTTTCCGGCGGATCAATCACAATATGTTGTCCGTGTTTTCGGTATTTCCCATTTTTGCGCGAATGCACACCTTTTTTCGTCTGCGTCAAGTGAAAAATGTAAAATTCGCGTTTTTCGTGATTTTAACCATATGCGCTGCTTATGTCGGCCGCGCAACGCGGTGTCCCCTGCTGCGTTTTGTAAACGGGCGTCGCCTTCCTCCCCGCCGCTTTGCGCACAGTAGACTGCCCAGGACGGCGCCGGCCGGAACGCACAGCAGCTGCTTCCAGCCGCCGGAGAGGTCTGTCCCCATACCTAAAACCAGCGACAGGAGCAGTATCACGGCGATCCAGACGACGCTGACCACGGCGCCCCGCAGCAGCGCACCGTTTTCTCCGCGTCCCGCCACCAACGTGCCGATCAGCCCTGCGGCGGCAAAGGCGAGGCAGACGACGCCCTCCCCTGCCTGCTCCTGCAGCACGCCTTTTGACTGCAGCGCGGCGCCGACGGCACAGCACAGCAGCATCGCAAGGCACGCCGCGCCCAAGCCGATCCACAGCTTCCTGGAACGAAGGATCTTGACAACGGACATAAGAAAACCTCCCCGAACAGCTGATGCTTCAGCATATTCGGGGAGGGATCCCTTTATGACGTGATTACTCCTTGGGCAGCTCGTCGACCTCGTCGTTCAGCTTGGGGTCGGCCTCCGGCTCGGCCTTCTCGGCGTCCTTGATCTTCTCGGCGTCCTTGCCCTTCTTGCGGGAGGGGCGCTCCTGCGCGGCGGCCTGCTGATCCAGCGTGCCCACGCTGCCGATGGCGGACTTGATGAACTCCATGCGCACGCGATCCTCGCTGGTCTCAATAACCACGGTGCGGTCAGTGATGGCGACCACGCGGCCGTAAATGCCGCCGATGGTGGTCAGCCAGTCGCCCTTCTTCAGGCTGTTGCGCATTTCCTCTGCTTCCTTTTTCCGCTTGTTCTCCGGACGGATCAGCAGGAAGTAAAACACCGCGATCATCACGACGATCATCAAAATGCTTGTATAGTCCATATTCGGTAAATCTCCCTTGTTCAAAAGATAACGTTATTATACAAAACTTGTTTCCGTTTGGCAAGATATTTCTGGAAACGGCGCCGGTCATATTTTTTGCGCCAGTCTTGCGCTGTATTCGCTCCGGAAGTCGGCGAATGTGCCGCTGTCGAGACTGTCCCGGATCCTGCGTGTGAGCGTGTTGTAGAAATACAGGTTGTGCATCACCGCAAGGCGCATGCCCAGCATCTCCTCCGCCGTGAACAGATGGCGCACGTAGGCGCGGCTGAAGCGGCGGCACACCGGGCAGTCGCACTCCGGGTCGATGGGGCGCTCGTCCAGCTTGTACTTGGCGTTTTTGATGTTCATGGCGCCCTGCCATGTAAACAGCTTTCCGTGCCGGGCGTTGCGGGCGGGCATCACGCAGTCGAAAAAGTCCACGCCCCGCGCCACGCCCTCGATGATGTTGCTGGGTGTGCCCACGCCCATCAGATACCGGGGCTTGTCCTCCGGCATATAGGGCTCCACCGCCTCGATGATCTCATACATCGTCTCGGTGGGCTCCCCCACCGCCAGGCCGCCGATGGCGTAGCCGTCGCAGTCCAGCTTTGCAATTTCCTGCATGTGCCAGATGCGAAGATCGGCATAGGTCGCCCCCTGATTGATGCCGAACAGCAGCTGCTGCGGGTTCACCGTGTCCGGCAGTGCGTTCAGCCGCTTATGCT
>JAFTBL010000108.1 GCA_017455225.1 Oscillospiraceae bacterium | reverse complement strand
GTTCGGTCCTGCTGACTGACGGTATATTATAATTGTTCAAACTGACGGGAACCGGCCGTTCCCGGCGTTTTTATTCCGGCTTTGCAAGCGGGATGGTCACCTTTACCGACATGCCGCCGCCTTCGCGCGGCGATATTTCGAGCGTTCCGCCGCACATCATATCGAGCCTTTCGCGGATATTGTTCAGCGCGATATGCGGCTCGTTGTTGCCGTCAGCTTCAAAGCCGGGGCCGTCGTCCTCTACGAGGATCTCGCTCGCCTTATCCGTCTTTCTCGTGACGACCGAGATATGGATGGGAGAGTTGCTCGCCCTCATTCCGTGTACGACGGCGTTTTCAACGATGGGCTGCAGCGTCAGCGGCGGCAGGCGGAACGAAGTGTACGGCGTATCGAAACTGACGAACAGACTGTCGTCAAACTGCGCTTGTTCGATGGCGAGGTAAGCGCGGGTATGTTCCAGCTCTTCTCCGAAAGGGATGGCGTTCTCACTTGCGATGGCGGCAAAGTTTTTGCGCAGATAGGTTGTAAAATCAAGCGTTACCTGTTTGGCTTTGCCTGCGTCCCGGTCGCAAAGATAATAGATACCCATAAGGGAGTTGTAAATGAAGTGAGGCCTCATCTGCAGGATCATAATATTGGCGCGCTGATTGGAGATCTCCCGCTGTTGACGCATATACTTGTCTATAAGGTGGGACACTCCCGTAATTAACGGGGGTGTCCCATGTCTTTTTGACGCCGATTGATATCCAATCTTGACGTCTTAATGTGGTGGAGATGAGGGGAGTCGAACCCCTGCCCGAAAGCGCTTTGACAAGACTTTCTCCGGGCGCAGTTAAGTTTTATACATTCCCTCTCCGCAGCGGCACTTAACAGACGTTACGGTTCAGTAGAGTCATCATGCGTGGGCGGGGCAACTCTTACCCGCCGCCCGGACGCCGCATCAACGACGCCTTCCCCGGCCTGCGGCCTCTCCGGTTCAGACGGTCGCTGCCTTACGCAGCGACGGCAACAGTATTGTTGTCAGTTATTGTTTAAATTGCCCGTTGTATGGTGGCCAGGCGCCACCGCCCGCTGATCCGGCCTCCACACCCCCGCCGAAACCGGTACATCCCCCTGTTTTTCCTGAAAACGTCCCGGGCGCTGCCGGAAATACATTTTCCGCGCCGCTGCCGCACGCGGCGGAACACGCCTTTGCGACATGGCGTCCGGCGATTCCTTCTGCCCGGGAAGCGCCGTTATTCTACCGTCCGGCCCCGCTTGGCCAGCCATGCCGCCAGTTCCTCCCGGCAGCTCATGTTGGACTCCACGCACAGCAGCGTTTTCCCCTGCCCGTCCTGCAGCAGCCACTCGCCCAGCAGATTGTGCCGCACGGAGCAGATCTCTTCGGCAGACACGGTGCGCAGGATTTTGCCGGACAAAAGACTCCGCTCTGAAATCTCCCCGGCGCCCACGGCAAGACTGTGGCTTTTGCGGAAGATCAGGAAATACGCCAACACAAGGACTGCCACCAGCATAAGGCCGGAAACGATGGGGCCCAGCGCATTGGGCAGAGATTTGACGCCCCACATGCGCAGCAGCACCGGCACATAGCTTACCACCGTGGGCGCTACCAGCGTCAGCAACAGGTATTTCAGCCGTCCCCGCTGCTGCGGCTCCATGAGGAAGGAGCCGTCGCCGCTTTGTTCGCAGGGAACTTCACCTTGAGCCGTTTCCGAAGACGGCGTCTCCGGAAGGGGAGTTTCCTCACAGGGGACAGACGCAGGGGCGGTGTCGTCGTGTGCCGCGTGAACGGCAGGTTGCGTTTCCGGGGCAAAGGTTTCCTCGTGCATAAGGCAGCTCCTTTCCGATCCCTGATTCCTGTGTTTCGCTTCCATTGGGAAGCGTATCGTATTTTCCGCCGCGGACGCGGCGATTGCCGCCGTCCGGCTGCAGAAAAAACCATTTTTACCTGTTGGCGACAAAAAGTATAGCATATGGCAGCGGCTATTGCAAGAGACAAAGACAAAGATGGTCGAAATCCGCGGAAACGCCGCGCCGTGCGGCGGCAGGCGATCCATGCCGGCAAAATGCGAAGAGCGGGCGGCCGGACAATTTGGTCAAACGGACGATAAACGGCTCCGTCGAGGGCGGACATTGCATGCAATACTGATAAACAAAATAAATTAAATATTGGGAATTGCGTTTCGGGGTTGACAAACATGTGCCTCGCAATATAAAATATAGTTCCGATAGTGATGTACTGTAAGTGGGTGTATTGGGAGACGCATGCAGTTCCGGGGCCGTCCGGCCGGTACACCGCAACACTCAATGAAAGATAATGCAACGGTCTGTAATTAGGAGGGCAACAATGATGGTAAGGCGGAAGACCACGGCAAAGAGGTGGGCGGCGACTGCGCTTGCAGTCGTGATGATGCTGACCACGATGAATACGGTGGCGTTTGCCACCCCGGCACCCGGCGGCGCCACAGAGGTGACGCTGGGGCAGTTGCTGTCGTCTGACGAGGCGGGAGTGAGCCGTGCACTGACGGAACGCGAGAAGGCGTTGCTGCAGACGGGATTTCTCGCCGCGGATCAAACCTATGTTTACACGGCGCCCGCTGCCGACAACAGCGACCATTTGGTGACCGTGGACGACGTGCACCACGAAATCACGGCCCTGCCCTACACGGACGACGTCTACACGTGGCTCCCGCAGAGCGCGGAAGTGGTCGTGGACAGCGCCGGCGTGGAGTCGGTCGCCCTTGCGCAGCAGGACGACGCCTATGTGGGTCCTTATACCTATGACGGCCTCTCCTACAGCGTGCAGGTTACTTATGAGATGTCCATCCCTGTTTCCCTTGCCAAGCAGGATGCCCTGCTGGGTGCCGACAGCGCGCTCAAAGCCCTCCGCAGCGCGGCTCTGCGCGGCGCCGAGGGTGTTGCGGTGCTGGACGAGCTGCTGGGCACGGAGATCCAGTTCAGCATGGGCTCCCTGTATGACGTATATGCCAATCAGAATCTGCACACCTATCCGATCTATCAGGTGCTGGCGAAGCTGAATCCCGGTGACGGCGGCGGCATCCCGATCTATGAGGGTGGTATCGTGATCGATCTGGATATCGACGAAGAAGAGCGGGCGCTGCTCAAGACCATGACCGACGATTATGCCGACGACAACCGTCTGGACTGCCTGACGCTGCTGAACGGATACGTGGACGGCAATGCCCTGCAGGATGTGGCGGCGCTGTGTGCCGAACTGGACACGGTGAAGACGTCGGTGCAGACGGCCCACGATCAGGCCGCCGTCGTGTTGAAAATGGTCGACCACATGGGCGACGCGTTCGGCGGCCAGTTGAAAGTGGTTGTGATGAGCAAGCTGCTGGCAGCCGCCGCGGAAAAGATGAGCGAGCTGGCGGAATTTGACGGTTCGACCGTTTCCGGCGTGATCCGCAGCGGCCTGACCGCCGCGCAGAGCGCGCAGCTGGACGGTCTGGTCAACGACACATCGGACGGGGAGCTGTCCGTTCCCGCCGCCACGGCTGCGGAGCTGCCGGCCGATACCACGGTGATCACCGCCACAGTGGCGCAGGCCACGGTGCATCTGACGGTTGAGGCGCAGGCATACCCCTCCGGCGCCACGGCGTACGTCACGCTGCTCAACGACGATGCGGCCCATACGCTGTATGTCCCGGCCGGGAGCGATGTGTCCGCGATGCTCACCGCCATGGACGAGACGCTTTGGGAGAACGCGGTGCTGTTGGATTGGAACACCTCGCAGCAGGGCTTCAGCTACAGCATCGGCGCCGCCAATTACATCCGGTCCGTGCTGGTATATGACGCCGACGGCCATGAGTTCTCCGGCACGCTGGAGGATCAGGAAAACTATACGGTGCGCATCGAGTTCCGCCCGCGGGAGTATATGGTAGCGAGCGACATCAACGAGCTCTCCGGCTATCATGATTACGGCTATACCCTGACGCTGCCGGCGCTGGACGATGGCAGCGGTCAGGTCTACGAATACACCGTCAACGGCGCGCTCATGGACGAGCTGAGCCAGGTGCGCGTGACCGGTGAGACGAGCATCAGCCGCCAGGTGGTCGCCGCGTGGACGCGGATCAGTCTGGGCGAGCTGATTGCCAACGGCTACCTGGGCAGCGACGCACAGGCGGCGGCCATTCTTTCCAGCGCGGCATTGAACACCGGGATTGTCCGGCTGCGCATGCCCACCGCCGAGAACAACCCCGTCACGCTGACCTCGCTGGGCAACAGCGCCTATACCGTAAACGCCACCTCCTTTGCCGCCGACAACAGCGGCGCCGTCTGGATCCCCTATACCGCCACGCCCGTGACCGACGGGACGGACGGCACGCCGGTGGCTTTCACGGCCGCGGGGAACGGACACTATACCGCCTCCGTCAGCGGCGAGTTTGACAACGTGCGCGTGGATTACCGCTTGGAAAACCTGAGGTGGGACAGCGCCACGCAGGCCACTGCCGCCGAGCTGATCAATCTGCCCGACGAACTGGCCGATGCTGCCGCGCTGCAGCGCCACGCCATGACCACGCTGGCCGGCCAGGCCGACACGCTGCGTCAGGTGGGTGAGAAGATCAATCTGATCCGCTCCACCATCAAGGGCGCCGACGGCACCACCGAGGAGACCAAGGCGCGGGTAGATGACATTTATTATAATGGTACTGCCGACGACGGCAGCGGCCGTTACCTGAAAGTCTACGCTTATATTAATCAGTATAATGCCTTGAGCACCGACGCGGAGAAGCTGGCCTATTACTATGCCAACTATGACAACCTGTATGCGCAGGTAGACCTGCTGTATCAGGACATCAGAGTGGTGCTCAGTGACAGCGCGGTGGAAGACCTCATCCGCGACACCGAAGAGATCAGCCAGTATTACGACAAGCTGGATACCGTGGTGACCCGCTTTGCGGAGATCCGCTACGAGATGGTGCAGCCGGACGAGCGCATCGACGTGACGAGCACGCAGCTTATCACGCTTGCCGGCTCGGTGCTCGGCGCCATCGGCAGCACCCAGCAGTACGCCGCCTCCACGGTGGCGGCCGCTCCGGCTCCCGTCGCCTCCTCGACGGTGGATGCGCCGGACAAGGTCAGCTTCACCGTGCGCGTTGAGCTGCGCGACAGCGGCAGCAACGTGATCGGCAGCGCCTCCGGCAGCAAGACCTTCGATCTGACCAACGATGCCCACGTGTTGAGCGCGGAGGACGTGTCCGTGCTGGAAAGCGTGCTGGCACAGGCTGTGGCGGACGCGGGCGTGGACACGGCGCACTATGTGTGCGCTTCCGGCGTGCTGCCCGGCGAGGATCAGGAACTGACAACCTCTTCCGAGGTGACCTTCGTGTACGTGCCCGCCACATACACCCTGCAGATCACCGAGGGCGGCGTTGCCACGGGCGAGACGGTGGTATTCCCCTATGACGGCCGTACCGTCACGCTGCCCGTGTCCGCCGAAGGCGGCATCCGCTATGACTATACCGTCGGCTCCGCCACGGTCAGCGGCGGCAGCTATACCTTTACTGCCGCGCAGATGGACCAGCTCTTCTCCCCGCTGCATATCCTGCAGGTGGAGCGCACCAGGGTGGACGTGGCGCGTGAGCGTGCGCTGTCTCTTATCAGCGCCCTGAACGACTCTGCCCTGAGCAACAATCTGACGGACGGCGACAGCGGCACCGCGCGCGACGTAAGTGCGGCGTTCATCCCCATTGAGAAGGACGGCGCGCTGTATCTGGTGCTGCGCGTAAGCCCCGAGGGCATTGATCCCAAGGAGGAAGTGCCGGCGCTGTTGAGCGACATGATCATGGAGTTGACCAACTACGACAACGTCCGCATCAACGGCGAGGATTTCATCAACGACGGCACCGTGTATCTGCAGAGTCTGCTGAACGCCGTCCTCAACAGCGGCGTCAGCTTCCAGCGCGTGCTGGACGTGGTGGATGAAAACGGCGACATCGTGGAGATGGAGACGCTCAACGGCGGCGTGGTGCTGGATTGCAACAACGGCATCGTGGACGGCAAGTATATTCGGGTCGGCTCTTCCGGCTGCATCAAGGTCACGGAAAACTGCGCGGGCATCATCGGCGGCTACGTTGCCGAGGCGGTGCTTACGCTGGACGGCTATGTCCTGCCGGTATACGTCACGCTGGAAGACTTCGACCGCAAGGCCGACGATCTGAAGGACGTGCGGGATATGGTGAGCGATGTACAGGAGTATGTGGACGTGACGCTCCACGACGGTACGGTGGACGTGGACATCTACGCGCCCGATCGCTACTATGAACTGTTCCTCACGGCGCTGCTGGCGCTCAACGAAACCACGCTGGACGACTTTGCCGGCTTCAGCATGGAGAGCGCGGAATCCCACCTGTTCCGGGATCTGATCGTTCCCATTCTCAAGAATGAGGACGTTACCGGCGCTGTCATCAGGGACACGCTGGACAAGTACGGCGTTTCCTTCAAAAACACGGACCGTCTGGTCCGGTACTACGACCGGTTCATCGGCGTGGTGCGCAACGTGCTCAACAACAGCACCGTGACCCATGACGACACGGTGCCGTGCGAGAACACCGATGTGAATATGGCTGTGCAGTATCCCGTTTCCGGCATCATCGACGTGCTGCCGGAGAGTCTGGAGGCTGCCACCAGCGGTCTGCTGAAGGGCAGCGCCGGGGATCTGAACAACATTTACGGCGATGTGGACGTGACGCTTCGCAGCAAGAGCGGCACATTGCCTGAGGGCTATGAGGCGCTGGTGATTGGCGCCGGCGGGCTGGAGTATGTCACCGACCTGAGCGGCTACACCGTCAGCGACGATACCACGCTGGTGGTGCTGCTCAAGGACGTTGCCTCCGGCGGTACGCTGCGCGTTCAGGGCGACAATGTGGTCATCGACCTCAACGGCAAGAGCGCGGCGCTGAACATTCAGTGCAGCGGCGAGAACGACTATATCATTGACAGCACGCTGGGAAGCGGCACGGCCGGCACCGTCAGCGGCACGGTCAGCGGCGCGGTGCTCACCGCCGGAACGTTTACCGGCAGTATCGGCGGCAGCACGGTCCGCGGCGGCTACAGCACCGATTCCGGCACGGTACGCAATCAGGTGTATGACATTGTGCGCGACGGCGACACCGTCCGCGTGCTGGTGAAGACGGATGCCGATACGCTGAACAATATGGACAAGGACGGCATGACCGCCCTGGCCATCGAGCTGGCGTCGGATCTGGCGATCAACTACCTGTTCTCCGGCCAGATGCTCGCGGCAGACAGCCACACGGTGTATGACGCCGCGGTGGAGGATCTGTCCGTCCTGTTTGAAAACGGGGAGCTCTCCGTCACCGATTCCGTGGGCAACGATCTGCTGGATTCCGTTTTGGGATATGCCGGCGGCTATGACGGCATCAATTATCTGGCTCAATCCCTTCTCGATGCGCTTACCGGTCTGAGCGGCCTTGCTGCCGCCGTCGGCACCGATACGCCGGTGGCGTCCTATGGCCTGACCATGCGCGATTGGGATGTGAGCCTGGCGCTGGATGACAGCGGCACCTACCTGAAGGTGGGCGTCGTCGGCGGCGCGAGCAAGAGCCGTAGGCTGGAGATCGTGATCGACAGTGTGGACGACGGGGACGACGCCTCCGTCCGTCAGGCGATGGAGAAACTCAACGAGCTGCTGACCATCACCGCGGCGAATGTGGAACTCAAGCGTGTACGCATAGAGAATAAGACCTTCCGCATCACCGGCGGCTTGACCGGCGAGCTGACGCTGGATCTGACGGAAAACGTGCCCTATGTGATCGCCATTGCGCTGGCCGCGGCCGGGTCTGACAGCATCGGCTCCGCGCTGCGCGCCGAACTGGCTGAGGCGGTGGATACCTATTATATTACCAACGGCGACGAAGCGGATCTGAAGGCCGCGATGGAGAAGATCACCGCTTTGCAGATGGGCGAGGTGCTGCGCGGCCTGACCGAGGGCGACTACACCGCGCTGACCGATCTGGCCGGCCGCACGGGCTATAGCTGGAGCGCGAGCGCGCAGGAGGCCATGACGGAGGACATTACCGACTTTTCCTATCTCCTCACAGGTCTGGGCCGCATCGTGAAGCTGGCAGATCTGAGCGGTGACGCGACCACGCTTTACGGCCACGAAACCGAGGAATACGGCGTGTACTACTTTGACGTCAACGCCAATTCCAGCAGCGATACGCTGGGCTCCGGCGAGTGGAGCGCCAAGGGTGAACTGACCGATTCTCACGTGGAGCTGACCATGAAGCTCTTCACCGACGACCAGTCCATCGTGGTGCGGGACGCGGATTCCGTACGCAAGTACAACGGCGACATCCTGACCGAAGCGCTGGTTCAGGTCAACGAGAACAGCGACGGCTCCATTGAATTCAGAGATACGATCGTGATGAAAGAGGACGGCACCATTTCGGTCCCCGTTACCGTGATCCACGGCGAGCGGCTGGATCAACGCGGCATTGCCCTGCTGCTGGCCGCGGGCGGTTCCATCACCTCTGACAGCGCGCTGGACGTGCAGCCCGCCGCGCCCAACTACCGCGTGGTGTACGAGGAGAACGAAGGCGTACATATTTACACGCTGGAGCAGCTCCACGTAAAGGATAAGGACAGCGCCGTTTGGTACGAAACGCTGGAGCAGGCGCTGGAGGCCGGCGCGGTGAATCTGTCGGTGGACGGCGAGATCGTCTTGACGGGCGATGTAGCCATCGGCGGCGTGATCTCCGTCATCGGCACGGAATACATCGACTTTGACGGCCACACCTTCGTACTCACCAGCGCTGCGTC
Source organism: Oscillospiraceae bacterium (assembly GCA_017455225.1). Next base: position 9,459 of record JAFTBL010000108.1, on the reverse strand, counting down.
CGTGCTGACGCTGGACAGCGACGAGGAAGATCTGGTCAGCGGCAGCGTGAACGGCTATCGTCTTACGCGGACTGCCAACGCCGGCGGCGCCACGTGGAGCTACAGCTTCGCGCAGATCCCGGTGCGCGACGCGCAAAGCGGCAATTGGTACGATACCATTCAAGAGGCCGTGGCCGACGGCGCGGTGGTCATCGAAGCAGTGGGCAGCACCGCGCTGGACGAGGATGTGAGTCTCAGCAGCTCGGTGGTGATCACCGGTTCCGCCAACGTCACGTTCAACAATCACACCTTCGTGCTCAGCGATCCGGCCGCCGTGCTGCGGATTGACAGCAACGACTACACGCTGGCAACCAACGGCGTCAGCGGCTATGAGATCGCCCAGACCGACAACGGCGACGGCACGAGAACGTACCGCCTGATCCCCATTGACAGCAAGTACGTTGTCGGCGAGTACATCTTCCTGGATGTGAAGGAAGAAGGCATTACCGCGGACGAGCTTCAGGCGCTGATACGCATTGCGCTGAAGGATCAGGGCCTGACGGTGACGATCACCAGCAGCCTGGTAGAATATACCCCCATCACTCCGACCAGCCCCGGAGCGGCGAAGGCGGTCGTGCCCAACGGCACCACCGTTACCATCAGCGGCGGTGTTGCTGCCGGTGACTACACGGTTATCATCATGGGCGACACCAACTGCAACGGCCACACCGACTCCGGCGACGCCATCCAGATGTCGCGGCACTACTATGGGACCGAACTGACAGGCGTATCCCTCCTGGCCGCGGATATGAACCACACCGACGATATTGACGCCGGCGACGCCAGAAAGAATCGCGCGAAGGCTCTCAACACCTGGGCGGATTACACGTCCTACTTCAAGATCAGCCTGCCGGAGTGGTAAGCAGGACAGACCAAGCGCCTTTCCAGAAAACGTCTTGTATACAATCGAAGATTGTGAGGTATATTTGCTATGAAAACATTACGAATGGGACTTGTGGCTGCCCTGACCATGATGCTCTGTCTGGTCTTTGTCTCGGTAGCGCACGCGGAGGGGGCGGACTATTACGTCCGGCCCGGAGAGAGTGTGAATGTCACACTGCAGTTGGAGAATGACGACGTAATGGACGGTCAGGTGGTGGTATCGGGCGGCCCGTCCTATACCTTCACCACCAGCGACGGCACCGGCGGAATCAACGCCAACGGCAAGTTTTACCTCTACATGAGCACGCCGTGCTTCGTCACTACTGTTGTGACGGCGCCGACAGATGCGCAGCCCGGTGACACCTATACCATCACCTACTACTACGATGAGTATGACACCATGGGCGACCCGGTGGAGATGGGCCGCGTGAGGAGTTACACGGTGGAGGTCTACCAAGACGTACCCGCCGTCATCGCGCCCGCCGCTTCGGACATCGCGCTGGGTCAGGCGCTGAGCGACAGTATCCTCACCGGCGGCTCCGCCACGTTTGACAACGCGGAGGTGGCAGGTACGTTTGCGTGGACGGATGCGACGACTACGCCCGCCACCGAAGGCACATGGGAATATACCGTGGTCTTCACGCCGGACTCTCCCGCGTATGCGAGCGTGTCGATGACTGTCCCGGTCACGGTGCAGCCCACGTGGAAGCAGTATCTGAGTCTCGGCTTCAATCTGGATCTGGCCGACGAGATCGCCATCAACATGTTCATCACCCCCAAGGCTGCCGTGGAGGCAACGAATCTGCGTCTGGAGTCCACCTTTACCGGCGGCATGGTCGGCTCCGCCCACACCATCTCCCTGAACCAGTTGGTTTCGGAGGGCGCGTATGACTCCGCGACCGGCCAGTATCTCTTCCGCGTGGCGGTGTGCGCTGCCTGCGAGATGGTGGACGAGGTGTCGTTCCGCGTCTATCTGGATGATACGGGGGAGCTGCTGCTCAGCGGCACCTATTCCATCCGCGAGTATTGCAACAGAACGGCGGTGTCCGAAGAGAGCAGTGATGAGCTTAAGTCTCTGTGCCGGCTCACACTGGACTACGGCGCCTATGCCCAGACGTTTTTCAACTACAGAGTCTCTTCGGATGAGGATTTGGCCAACGGCGGCGTGTATACCTACAACAGCCCCAGCGCAGTAGAGAACAACTTCCCCTGCGATCGTACCAATGACTATGATCTGATCGGCGCGGCCGGCTTCTCTTTGAACCTGGAGTCCCGGACGGAAATGAACTTCTTCTTCAAGCCCGGCAGCAACGCCGACGTCCTGGATTACCGTGTCTCCGTGGGCGGAACGGTCTTGCAGCTGACCGACACGGACGAGCCGGTGGAGAGCGGCAACTACAAGTTTTTCTATACCGGGGTCGACCTGGATCAGCTTTGCCTGACGATCAAGGGCATTACCGCGCCCCAGTTGGGTAAGCAGATCACGGTCGACATCGGCCGGGAAGGCAGCAGCGTGACGGCGCAGCTGGTAGCATCTCCCATGAGCTATGCCCGCTACATCAGCGAGAACGGGAAAGTGGCGGGAGGAACCGCCAATCCTCTGCTGACGAACGTGTGCCGCGCGCTGAACGATTACTATCTGGCGGCGGTGCGCTATTATGCGACCGTTGCAGACTGATCGTTTTCGCAGACGGATCCTATGAGGTTGACATGTGCTGCTGCCTCTTGTATACAGACGCGCTCCGACAGGAGCAGAAAGGAGAAAAGCAAGAAATGAAAGAGGTTTTTGTTTCGCCGGAGATCACGGTCGAAAATTTTAGCACCAAGGAAGACGTCGTATGCCTGTCTCTCGACATGGATTGTGACAGCGGCAGCGCCGTGCAGCTTCCCTATGACTGCGTTTGGTATTGATTTGCACCATCTGTGCCAGAACAATGCGGCGGAAGGCGAATGCTTTCCGCCGCTTCCCTCTCAAAAAAAGAGCGAGGTGACCCCATGCGGCAAATCCTTCCACCCGTTTCCGCGGTGCAAAATATCTGCGGTGTTCAGCCTTACCGTCCGGAGCGTTCGTATCGTCCCACGGCGTACTGCGTGACAACGTCCTGCCCGGAAGGCACGCTGCTGTATCATACGCTCACCGGAGAACTGCTCCTGCTGGAAGGGCAGGAGCGTCCGGAAGAGCATGTGGCGGCGCTGGCGGCGGCGCGTTTTTGCGTACCTGCAGAGCAGGACGAGGCAAAGTATCTGGCGGACGTGCGGCGCATCGCGGCGCTGCTGCAACCCGCCGGTGCGGTCACGTCCTTCACGATCCTTACCACTACCGCCTGCAACGCCCGCTGCGCCTACTGCTACGAATCCGGCTTCACACCGCTGACGATGAGCGCCGCCACGGCGGCAGAGACGGCGGCATATATCGCCCGCGTCAGCGGCGGCGCCAAGGTGCGTCTTCGCTGGTTTGGGGGCGAGCCGCTGTGCAATCGGGCGGCCATCACCGCCATCTGCCGCGAGTTGACGGACCGTTCGATCTCCTTCACCTCCCAGATGACCAGCAACGGCTTTTTGCTGGATGCGCAGACGCTGGGCGAGGCGGTGAGCCTGTGGAAACTGCAGCAGGTGCAGATCACGCTGGACGGCACGGAGGAACGGTACAACCGGATCAAATCCTATGTGCAGGGGGGCGCGAGCCCTTACCGCCGTGTGATGGAACACATTGACATGGCGCTCCGGAGCGGCGTGCACGTGCGTCTGCGCCTGAACATGGACCGCAACAACGCCGACGATCTGGCGCAGCTGCTGGAGGAATTGGGCGCGCGCTTTGCCGGCAGGGAGGGGCTGGGCGTCTATCCGGCGCTGCTGAACAACACCACCGGCTGTGTGGCGGAATTTGCCAGCGAGGAACAGGCGCTGGAGCGACTGGAAGCCCTCCGCCGCCGCGCTGCCGCCCTGGGCTTTGCCCGTGTGCGCCCGCTGCGGCGTGAGCTGCGGCTGCAGCAATGCATGGCGGATCACGACGGTTCGGTGGTGGTGCTGCCCGACGGCCGGCTGCTGCGGTGCGAGCATATCGACGAGGGGCAGGTATACGGCAGCATCCGCGACGGTGTGACGGACCCGGCGCGACTGGCGGCATGGAAAGAGACGGTGCGGCAGAGCGAGTGTGACGGCTGCGCGCTGGATCCGCTGTGCCGCCGCCTGAAGAATTGTCCCTTCTCCCGAACCGCCTGTACGGCACAGGCGCGGGAAGCATGGAAGGAAGAGCTACGCCGACAGATCCGGCAGGCGTATCTGACGTGGCGCGAAACGGGGAAAGGAGAGGTGCGCCCATGAAGCTGAAAGGCACGTTTGTGTTGACAGAGTTGGGGGACGGCTATGCGGCGGTGCCCACCGGCGGGGATTTCCGGGGTATCATCCGCCTAAACGTTACCTCCCGTGACATATGGCAGGGGATCGCGGAAGGCAAAAGCGAGGAGGAGATTGCCGCGCAGCTTGTATCGTCCTACTCGGGCGTGGATGAAGAGTGTGCCCTGCGCAGCGTCCGCCAGATCACGGATTTGCTGCGCCGGGAAAACCTGCTGTACGACGAGGCATAGGAGCGGAGCGGTGCCATGTGCGCCGCCCCTTTTTTGTTCGCAGAGCGGACGGGAAAAGACGCAGATTTTTTCTTTCTTGCCCGTCCAAATTTTGCATTTCGGCCAATATCTGGAAGATTGCCGCGAAGGTGCGAATAAGTTTCCTGCTGTGAAAGACCGAATCTGTTGAAAAAGGGCATATTTTTTGTGAAAATATGCTGATTTTATGCAAATAGCAGAAAAATGGCGCTGATGCGGAATAAGAAGTGCGCGGGATTGACATTCGGCGTTTTTATTGTATAATAAAAGAAATTATATGTAGCATTATGCCCATCCATATGCCCTGAAGGATTTGACGGGTGTTTTGAGGAGGGGTTGGCAGAGGAAAACGCCTCTGCGGGCGGCGCTGCGAAAAGCGGCGGACAGGGAGGTTTTTTGCGCAAATGAGAAGGATGCGGAAAGTGAATATAAGGCGGTGGACAGCGGCGCTGATGGCGGCGCTGATGGCTCTGTCCATGGTCGACACGGTGGCCTTCGCCGCGCCGGAACCCGATGCCGTGACGCTCACTCTGGGCGAGCTGCTGGCCGATAACGAGGCGTTGCTGAGCCGAACGCTGACGGCGAATGAAAAAGAACTGCTTCGCTCCGGCTATTTCTGCGGCGATGCAACGTATACATTTACCGCGCCCGACGCGGACAACGGCTCCGGTCTGGTGCAGGTGGATGCGGCGGAACGTACCGTCGCTGCCGCGCCGTATACCGACAGCGGCTATACATGGCTGCCGCAGAGCGCGCAGGTGATCGCGGACGGCGCCGCCGTGGAGGATGTGACCCTTTCCGCCGCCGGCGATGTGTATACCGGCAGTTTTTCCTACAGCGGTTTGTCGTTCAGCGTGGCCGTTACGTATAAGATGTACCTCACCGTCCCCGCCACCACGCAGAACAAGCTGCTGGGCGCCGCCGGTGCGCTGAAGGAACTCAGGAGCGCCCTGCTGGCGGCCAAAGACGGCGCTGGCGTGCTGGAGGATGTGCTGAACCAGGAGATCCAGTTCAGCCTCACGTCGATGGTCAACGTGATGCAGGGAGCGAACCTGTACCCGGTCAAGGTCTATGCGGCGCTGGCCGCGCTGAACGAGTTTGACGGCGGCGGCATCCCCTTTATGGCGGGAGTGCCTACGATGGGCAATACAACGCTGAACATCGAAGGGTATGTAAAGTCCGCGATGGGTCTTACGGATGAAAGCGAGATCGCGAATGCAAAGTATGAAGTCGGGATGGCCCTGAAGGCGCTGACGGACGACATGGCGGACGACGGGAAACTGACGTATCTGACCGATATGAACCGGTACGCTGCCGGCAGCGCGGCGGCCGGTCTGGCGGATCTGTATGCCGACCACGCGCAGTTTGCGGCGGCAACGGAAACAATGGCGCTGCAGGCGGACATCATCTACAGCACGGTCAGCGCCATGGGCGAGTATATGATGCGGGGACTGTATGCCGCCACGGTGACCAATACCGTTAAAAATGCCAGAGACGGAATTGCCGCGCTGGCCGACTACGATTGGACGGCGCTGGACGGTGTGATGCGCACCGATCTGAGCGGCGAGGAGAAAACCGCAGTGGACGCGCTGGTGAACGCGCTGGACGAGGGAGACGGCGCAGCCGTCGTTTCCAACAGCGAAACGCTGCTGGCGGATACCACGGTGGTCACCGCCGTGGTGGCGCAGGCCACGGTGCATCTGGTCGTGGCGGCAACGGTGTATGAAAAGGGTGCCGTGAGCACGACGGAGCTGCACAGCGCGAGCAGCGCCCACACGCTGCGCGCGTCCGCCGGCATGGATGCGGACGGCCTGGCCGCCGCGCTTGCCGCCGCCGGCTGGGAGGACGCGGTCCTGGCGGAGTGGAATGCGGAGCAGCAGGGCGTCAGCTATCAGTTGGGCACGGAGCACTATGACCGCACCGTCACGCTGACGGATCTGCAGGAGCACCCTGTCAGCGGGCCGCTGGAGGATCGGGCGGAGTACGTCTGCACGGTGTCTTACGCGCCCAAGCAGTACGCGGTCAGCGCTCCGACGTGCGAGGATATCGCCGACGGGCTGTACGATTTCGGCTACACGCTGCTGCTGCCGGCGCTGGAGAGCGAGGATTCCGTGTACGATTACACGGTCAACGGCACGGCCTATGACCAGAACACCGGACTGCGCATTGCGGGAGCCACGGAGATCACCCGCTCCGTCGCCAACGTGTGGACGGTTTATACCCGCGGCCAACTGGCGGCAGAGACGTACTTTTCCGACAACGCGGCCGCTTCCGCCGTGCTGACGGCCGCGGCCGTGGAGACCGGGACGCTGCGCCTGCGCACGCCGCGGGAGTCCAACGATCTGCTGGAGGTCACTCCCGTGCCCAACGGCGGCTATGTGGTCAGCGCGGACACGTTCCGCGCCAATCCCAATGCGCTGTGGATCCCGGTGAGCGCCATTCCCGTCGCAGGCGGAGTGGACGGCACTCCCGTGAGTTTCACCCTGTCCGAGCAGGGCTATCAGGCCCGCTTCAACGGTACGTATGACACCGTTCGCGTGGTGTACGGGCTGGACGTGAGCTGGGACGACGTGTCTCAGGAGGAGGCGCTGGCCCTGCTGAATCTGCCGGAGAAACTGGTGAGCGACGCCCGGCAGCAGGTGGATATGATGGACGCGCTGTCCGATCAGGAGGAAACGCTGCGCAAGGTGGGCGACAAGGCCAAACTGATCCGCTCCACCATCAAGGGCGGCGACGACATTCTGCAAAGCACCAAGGACGCGGCGGACGATATCTGGTTCAACTGCTGCGTGGAGGATGAAAGCGGCGTGCAGATGGTGCTCTACACCCATCTGGTGGCGCTGAACGCGCTGAACACGTGGGGCCAGAAATTGGCGTACTATTACGCCAACTACGACGTCATCGCCGCGCAGGTGGATCGGCTCTATGAAGATATGCGTACCATCATAGAGGATGGAGGCGTACAGTCGCTCCTCATGGATGTGGATGAGATCAGCGAATATTACGACCGGCTGGATGAAGCGGTGACGAAGTTTGAAGAGCTGCGCGCCGACGTGGCGGAGCCGGACGGACGCATCGACACAGGCTCGGCGCAGCTTGAGGCGCTGGGTACCGCGGTGTACAGCGCCATGACCGCCAACGCCACCGCCGCCTACGAAACCGTCAGCGGTCCGCTGCACCGCACCGCGGTGCTGCAGGCCGACGTGCCGGAAAACCCCTATGACGAGCTTGCCGTTGTGGTGCGCGACAGCGCGGACAGCCGCGTGTATAACGGCGATTCCTTTGCCGCGGCCGTCTCCGTGGCCAACGCAAACCCCGGAAGCACCGTGATCTGCAACGACGAGATATCCCTCGGCGGCGATGTGCTCGTTACCGCCGCCATTGTGGTGCGCGGCAGCGAATATCTCCGGCAGGGCGCGTATCGCCTGCTGCTCGGCAGCGGCGGCACGCTTGCCTCCGACGGCGCGCTGACGGTGGCCTCCCATGTGAGCGGATACTACGTGTACTGCAGCGTGGACGACGGGGCGTACGTGTACACGCTGGTCACGCAGGCGGTGGTGAACACCGATTCCGGCGCGCGGTACGACTCGATCGCGCAGGCCGTCTCCGCCGGCGCAGCGGCCATAACAGCGGAAGGCGCCGTGAATCTGGACGGGAACCTTACCGTGCAGTCCGACCTGTGCGTCACCGGCGTGGCCAACATTCTGTTCGGCGACTATACGTTTGTGCTGGGCGGTCTTTCCGCCTCGCTGACGATGGACAGCAGCCAGCGCGCGCTGGTGCAGGGCGTGCAGGCCGGATACAAGGTGGTCTCCTCCGCCAACGGCGACGGCACGTGGACGTACACCTATGAGGAGATCGACAGCGTTTACGTCAGCGGCAATCACCTGCTGCTGGATCTCAAACCCACCGGCATGGCGGCGGCGGACGTGGAGACGGTGGTGCGCAAGGCGCTTTTGAGCGCCGACGTCACCGTCACCGTGACCGGCGGCCTGACCGGTCAGGGCCTTTTGGCCAACGGCGCCACCGTCACCGTCTCCGGCGGCGACGGAGCCGGCACGTATACGGTCATCGTCATGGGCGATACCAACAGCAACGGCCGTACCGACGCGGGCGACGCGGTGATGATGCGCAACCACTTCCTGGGCAACACGGAGCTTACCGGCGCGACGCTGCAGGCGGCGGATCTGAACGGCAACGGCCGCATCGATGCGGGCGACGCGGTGATCAGCCGGCGGAAATACCAGAACGCATGGGAGGATTACACCTCTTCGCTGAAGATCGACGCCGATTGATCCTGCGCAGTCCCATTTGATTTGTTTTGAGCATGAGGTACGATTTCATGAGAGTATTGAAACCCGCGCTTTTCCTTGCCGCCGCCGTGACGGCCTGCATGCTGTGTGTTTGCGTGGCGTACGCCGCCGATTACACGGTGGAGGCGGGCCAGAGCGTGAACGTGACGCTGAGCGTGCCGGGCGACGGCGGGATCGACGGGGAAGTCGTTGTTTCCGGCGGCGCCGGGGCCAGCTACACGGCCAGTGAAGCCGGCGGCGTGACCGGCGGAGGCAGATTTTACCTGTACAATAGCAATCCCAAAACCGTAACGGTCACCGTGACCGCGCCGGCAGGCGCGGCGGCAGGCACCGTTTATACCGTGATCTTCTACTATGACGAGTACGGCGACGACGGGTATCAGGTGGGCTCTTTTACGGACACGCGCACGGTGGAGGTCATCAAAAAAGAAACGCCGAACCCGCCCGTGGGCGGAGGCGGCGGTTCCGGCGGCGGCTCCGGTGGAGGCGGCGGTTCCGGCGGCGGTTCCGGCGGCAGCGGCGGCTCCGGTGGAGGTGGCAGGTCCGGCGGCAGTGGCGGCTCCGGTGGAGGCGGCAGTTCCGGCGGCGGTTCCGGCGGCAGCGGCGGCTCCAGTGGAGGC
>JAFTBL010000010.1 GCA_017455225.1 Oscillospiraceae bacterium | reverse complement strand
GAAGGGTGCCGGACACTGTAAGGTAGTTTTCCTTTACAGATACTGATATACCAAACTTTTCAAGCTCCTGCGCCATGGCGCTGCCCCGGTCGCTCTCCTTAAGCCGCAGCCGCCGCGTGCCGGTGAAGACCGCACCGTGGTGCATGGCGGCCAGTGCCATGCAGACGGGGCCCAGATCCGGACAGTCCGTCAGATCCAGCGTGGGCGCGCCGCCCCGCAGCGCCGGGAAATAGGTCTGCCAGACCTTGTCGCCCTGCAGACTTTCACCGTCAAGCCCGGTCACCGTCACGCCCTCCAGCGCGCCGAAAAAGGCGGCGTTGGACCAGTCGCCCTCCACGGTGAAGCGGCCGGGGCGGTATCGCTGGCGACCGGGGATGCGGATGGTACGCTCGTCCTCCATCGCCGTTTCCACGCCGAAGCGGGCGAGGGTGCGGCGGGTCATGCGGATATAGGGCAGGCTCTCCACCGGCGGCAGAAGCCGGATCACGCTGTTCTCCTGCGCCAGCGGCAGGGCGAACAGCAGGCCGCTGACGAACTGACTGCTGAGGGATCCGTCCACCGTGAATGTGCCGCCGCGCAGCGGCCCCCGCACGGTGACGGCGTTGGGCGCGGCTTCGTACGTAAGCCCCCGCTCCCGGCACAGCGACTCGTACACACCCATGGGGCGGGAGAGAAGCCGTTCGCTTCCGGTAAAACGGGCCGTATGGCGCCCCAGCAGGGCGAGCGGCACGAAAAAGCGCAGCGTGCTGCCGCATTCCCGGCAAGGGTACACGGCCTCACCGGCGCTGCGGGGATCGGCGCCCTGAACGAGAGCGCTCCGCCCGTCGTACGTTACCTGCGCGCCCAGCGCGCGCAGACAGTCCATGGTGGCCAGCAGATCCTCTGACGGCGCCACGTTGTCCACGCGGCTCTCGCCCCCGGCCAGCCCGGCGCACACAAGCAGCCGGTGGGCGTCGCTCTTGGAGGGAGGCGCCGCCACGGTGCCGCAGGGACGGGAGGGAGAGATCGTCACTTGCATGACGCCGCCTCCGCCAAAAGATCCATGGCCTCCAGATACCCGTCGATGCCGCGGCCGGTGACGGTGGCGAGGCAGGCCCGGCGCACGTAGCTGATCTGCCGGAAGTCCTCCCGCTCCTCCACCCGGGACAGATGTACCTCCACCGCCGGGATGGACACTGCCTTCAGCGCGTCCAGCAGAGCCACGCTGGTGTGGGTATAGGCGGCGGGATTGATGATGATGCCGTCGCAGCGGCCGTAGGCCGCCTGAATGCGATCCACCAGGTCCCCCTCGTGGTTGGACTGGTAAATCTCCACCTCCGCGCCCAAGACACGGGCATGCTCCGTGACCCGGCGGCACAGCGTTTCATAGGTCTGCGCGCCGTATACCTCCGGCTCCCGGATGCCCAGCATATTCAGGTTGGGGCCGTTGATCACAAGAAATTTCATGGTGCGCTCCTTTACTATCGATAGTCTGCGGCGATCTGCCGGGCGACGGAGTCGGCACCGCCTGCCACGGCGACCGTGCGGTCGGCGGTCTGACGGTAGCGGGGAAGACGCCGGGCGTAAAGCTGCTTCAGCTTGTCCGCGGTGTCAGACAGGGGGCGGTCGCCGGTGGGCAAAAGCTCCTCCGGCGGCCGGTCGAGGAAGTAGAGCCGCCCGTTGCGCCGCAGGCGATCCACGTTCTCCTGCCGCAGGATGCAGCCGCCGCCGGTGGCGATCACCGCGCCGGTCTGGTCGGCCATCGCCGCCACCGCCGCCGATTCCCGCGCCCGGAAGCCGGGCTCGCCCTCGGCGGCAAAGATCTCCGGGATGGTGCATCCCGCCTCGGCGGCGATCACCTCGTCCAGATCGAAGAAGGGGCGTTTCAGCTCCTGCGCCAAAAGCCGCCCCACAGTGGATTTACCGCTGCCGGGCATGCCGGTCAGCACGATGTTCTCCTTCTGTCTCAAGAGCGTGCGGTAGATCCGCTCCACCGTTCCGTCGGGGCATGCGCGCCCGGTAAACAGCGCCGAGGCCAGCACTGCCTGCGCCACCAGCATATAAAGCCCGCCCTCGGCGGCAAGGCCCCGGGCCTGCGCCCCGATCACCAGCGCGGTACGCAGGGGATTGAACACGGCGTCCAGCACGCCCTCCAGCCGGGGCAGACGGTCAAGGTCGACGGCACAGCTCTCCGTGTCGGGGAACATGCCGCAGGGCGTGGTGTTGATCAGGAGCTGCGCGCCGGAGCGGTAGGCCTCCTCATAGGAAACGCAGCCGCTCTGCGACCGGCGGCCGGCCCGCAGCACCTGCGATGCGCCCATGGCCCGCGCCATGGCGGCGGCGGTCTTGGAGGTGCCGCCGCTGCCGGCGATCAGCACCGTTTTCCCCGCAAGGGAAACGCCGGCGTGCTGTGCCAGCGCCGTCATGCCGCCCAGATCCGTGTTGTAACCCCACAGCGTTCCGTCCCGGTTGACCACGGTGTTCACCGCGCCGATCTGCCGGGCCTCGTCGCTGATATGGTCCAGCAGGGGGATCACCGTTTCCTTGTAGGGGATGGTCACGTTGAGCCCCCGGAACTGCCGCGCCTTGAGAAAGGCGGGCAGCTCATCCTCCGTCAGCTCACACAGTTGATAGTCGTAGCCGCCGATCATGGCGTGGATGGCGGGGGAGAAGCTGTGCCCCAGCCTTTTGGCGATGAGACCGAATTCCATCACGTCGCCCCCAGCCAGTCGGTGCCGAAGCGCAGCGCCAGCAGATCGCAAAGCGCCAGCGCGGTCACACTGTCCGCCACCACCCGCGCCCGGTGTACGATGGCGGGATCGTGGCGGCCCTTCAGCTCCAGCTCGGTGTTTTGCAGGGTGGACAGATCCACCGTCTGCTGCTTGCGGAAGATGGAGGGGGTGGGCTTGACGGCACAGCGGAACACCACAGGCATGCCGTTGGTGACGCCGCCGTTGACGCCGCCGTTGTGGTTGGTCAGGGTGGTCACGGCGCCGCCCTTTACGGCAAAGGCGTCGTTGCACCGGCTGCCGGTGCCGTCAGCCATGGCAAAGCCGTCGCCGAATTCCACGCCCTTGACTGCGGGAATGCTGAAAAGCGCGTGGGAGAGCACGCTCTCCACCGCGTCAAACCACGGCTCGCCCACGCCGGCGGGCAGCCCCAGCACGGCGGTCTCCAGCACGCCGCCCACACTGTCGCCCTTGGCGGCGGCCTGCTCGATCCGGCGGCGCATGCCCTCGCCCGCCGCCTCGTCCAGCACGGCGAAGGGCATGGCGTTCAAGGCGGCAAGATCTTCGGAAAGACGCTCCGGATCAAAGCTGCGGTCGCTGACGCCGCCGCAGCGCAGCACGTGGGTGCCGATCACGATCCCCTTGTCCCGCAGTGCGCCGATGGCCACGGCGCCCACGGCTGTCAGCGCCGCAGTCAGCCGACCGCTGAAATGGCCGCCGCCCCGGTGATCCTGCCAGCCGTGGTATTTGCACGCGGCGGCATAGTCGGCGTGTCCGGGTCGGGGCAGGACGGCCAGCGCGTCGTAGTCGCCGCTGTGCACGTCCTCGTTGGGAATGGTGATGCAAAGGGGCGTGCCGGTGGTTTTGCCCCGGTACACGCCGCTGAGAATGGTGAACCGATCCGCCTCCCGGCGGGCTGTGCCGGTGGCTCCGGCGGGACGGCGCAGCGTCAGCTGACGGGTGATAAACGCCTCGTCCACGGGGATGCCGGGCGCCAGCCCGTCCACCACCGCGCCAATGGCGGCGCCGTGGCTTTCTCCGAACAGCGTGACGATCACGCTTTGGCCAAAGCTGTTTTTCATGCGGTCTCCTCCCTCAAAAGCGGCAGAAGCGCCAGCACCTGTTCCGGTGAAAGCTCCTGCATTTCCCATTGTCCGACCTGCGGCACCGTGACCACGGTGATGTGCTGCCCGGCGGCCTTTTTGTCGTGGCGCAGGGCGGCCAGCAGCGCCCCGTCCTCGGCCTGACACCGGGTGGGCAGGGACAGCCGCTCCAGCGCCTTGCGCACACGGCGGCGCACCGGCGGCGCGCACATGGGCAGCATGCCCAGCGCCACGCACTCGCCGTGCAGAAGCCCCTTCAGCCCATCGCAGCTTTCGATGGCGTGCCCCAGCGTGTGGCCGAAATTCAGGATGCGGCGCAGACCCTGCTCCTTTTCATCCTGCATCACCACGTCCGCCTTGATGCGCAGAGAGCGCCAAATGATCTCGTCCAGCCGGGCGGCGGGGTCCTCTGTTTCAAAGAGGGCGAACAGCGCCGCGTCGGAGGTGAGCCCCATCTTCATGGCTTCCGCCAGTCCGGCGGAGAGCTGGCGGCGGGGGAGGGTGGACAGCACGTCCGGGTCGATCAGCACCCGGCGGGGCTGATAAAAGCTGCCGATCACGTTTTTGATGCCGTCCAGATCCACCGCAGTCTTGCCGCCGATGGAGGAATCCACCTGCGCAAGGAGCGTGGTAGGCACGTTGTAAAAATCAACGCCCCGCATATACACGGCGGCGGCGAAGCCTGCCAGATCGCCCGCCATGCCGCCGCCCACGGCCACCACGCAGTCCCGGCGGGTAAAGTCGTTGGTCAGCATGGCCCGCAGAAGCATTTCCAGCGTCTGCAGCGACTTGCTGCGCTCCCCCTGTTCCACCGTCACCGTTACCGGCGCGGCGCATTGCGAGGCGATGGCGGCGGCATAGGCGGCGGGCACGCCGCCGTCTGTTACGATCAGCACCCGGCGATCCAGCGCCAGATATTCCCCGGCGTGCGCCAGCGCCCCGCGCTGCAAAATCACGTCGTAGCTGTTCTGGGGCAGATGGATGGGCAGGATCATGGCGTTTCACGTCCTTTCAGGTCGATCTGCGCGGTAAAATGCCCGGTGACCTTCAGCGTTTCGCACTGCAGCGCCAGCTCCTCCAGCATCTGCTGCCCGCGCTCGGAGGCGTCGTCGCCCTCGGCCTCCACGTAAAAGTAGTACTGCCAGTCCCGGCTGCGCACCGGGCGGCTGCGAAGAGCCTTCATGTTGAAGCCGTGGTCGCTGATCACGTTGATGGCCTTGGCCAGTGCGCCCGCCACGTCGTTGACGGTGAACAGGAGGATGAACTGGTGATCGTCGGCGCCCTGCAGCGTGTTGGGCACCCGGGAGAACACGGCGAATTTGGTGGTGTTGGTCATGCTTTCGTTGATGTCATGGTCAAGCACCGCAAGGCCGTACAGCGCGGCGGTCTCCGCACTGGCAATGGCGGCCACGGACGGATCGCCCGCGGCGGCGGCCTGCTGGGCGGCCACGGCGGTGTTCACGGCGGACACGGTCTCATAGCCGTGCTTTTTGATGTAAGCGTCGCATTGGCTCAGCGCCTGAGGGTGGCTGATGACCCGGCGCACGGTGCCCGGCGTGGCACCCGGCAGACCCAGCAGATTCTGGGTGACGGGCAGGGTGTACACGCCGCTGACGTACAGCTCGCCCTCAAACATCAGATCCATCACCTGCCCCACGGCGCCGGCATAGCTGTTCTCCAACGGCAGCACGGCGCAGTCGCACTCGCCGTTGACCACGGCGTCGTAGGCGGCCTGGAAGTTGGCGTACCCGGTGTGGACGCCGTCGGGGAAGATGCGGCGGGCGGCAATGTCGGCAAAGGCGCCCTCCACGCCGCTGTAGGCCACGCGCATGCCCTCCATCAGCCGGTGCTGATACTGCTTGGAAACGTCCATCACGTTCTTGAAGAAGGACACGTAGTGGGTGCGCAGGCTCTCGTCCTCGATGAGGGCGGTGTTGCGCTGCAGCAGCGCCCGCTCCCGCTCCTCGTTCAAAATCGGCAGACCGTGCTGCTGCTTATAGGCGGCGATGCGCCCGGCGGCCGCCATCCGGCGCGCAAACAGCGACGCCATCTCCGCGTCCAGCCCTTCGATCTCTTTGCGTGCTTGCTCCAATGCGTCCATGTCCGGCTCCTTCTCCCGCCGACTGCGGGGATGAAATGAAAAAGCGGCTCTGCACGAGACAGAGCCGCCTTTTGATCTGTCAGTCACCGTTGCTGCGATACTCACGGTTCGCGCTTGGCTTATACTAACATTTTATAAAAAGAAAATCAATCGCTTTGGCAAAAAAAGAGGCAGGAATTGGAAGCTCAGCCGTTGTATGCAAGCTCCGCGTTGTTGCCGATGACGCACACGTAGGTGCGCCCTGCCTGCAGCGCAAGCTCCGTCCCGTCGGCGTGGGTGTAGGAGAAGGGATCGTAAATGGACGATTTGTGCCACTGGATGGGCTCCGCCTTGCCGCCGCAGAAGAAGGTGCCGTCGCCGCTGCCCTGCAGGTCGATCACCATGTGGCCGGAGGAATCGCCGCTGTTATACACGGTGGTACGCAGCACCAGCAGGTTTTCCACGCCCACCTGCACGCCGTTGTTGCCGTCGGCGTATGGCTCAGCGCCGTCGCCGTAGTAGTTCTGGCTGACCAGATAGCGGCGGGAGGCGTCGTCATAGTCGAACTCCGTCACCTTGTACCACGAAAAATGCGCCTCCACGTGGCGGGCGGCCTCGCCCTGCCGGGGAGCGGCGTCCTCCGTGAAGGACAGGGGCTGGACATAGTCGTCGTCATGCTGGCTGCGGAAGCCCTGATCGACGATGCAGTTGACAAGGCTTTCACCGGAGGTCATCAGCGTATGCTCATAGGCCATGGTGGCCATGCGCGCGTCGTCCCGCCAGAATACGCCGCCGCCACCGCCGTCAATGTGATCCATGCCGTACTGGTAGATCATATTGATGGCCTCCGTGCTGCCGCCGGCATGGAAATAGATGGCGTCCATCCCCAGCACTGTTTCCACGAAGCAGGCGCGGGCACTGCGGATGGAGCCGATGACGCCGGCCAGAGCAGGCTCCTGAAAAAGCCCCACCATCCGGGTCACGCCGCCCTCTACGTTATACTCAAAGATCATGTCTGCGTCCGTGGTGCCGCACTGGGGCATGGCGGCGTCGATGTCGTTCAGCATCACCGCCGCGGGGCGGCTGTTGACGCGGCCGGGATCCGCCAGCGGCAGACCTGTCAGCGGATTGAGCACGGCAGGCTCCGGCTCGGGCTCCGGTTCGATCTCCGGTTCTTCAACGATCTCCGGCTCCTCAACGACCTCCGGCTCCGGTTCCTTGGCGCCGCAACCCATCATCGCGGCCAGCAGCAGCGCCGCCAACAGAAGGGACATGATTCTTTTCCACATACAATGCTTCCTCCATACGCGGATTTGTTACCGCCATCATATCAAATGCGGCGCTGTTTTGCAATCGTCTTATGAGTTTTTTTGTCAAACTCTCTGTACAAAGGGCAAAAAAATCGTATAATGCAGAAAAGGGAGGTGAGCGCCATGGGCGTCGGATTCATTCGTGACAAGCTGGAGATCAAGTTTCTGATCCTCTACATCGCCGCCCGGGTCATCGAGCCGGTTCCGCCGGAGGGGATGCAGGAGCTGACCATGTGCGACGAGGGGATCGACTACTTCGCCTTTTCCGAATGCCTGGCGGATCTGGTGCGCACCGGGCACCTGCGTCTGACGGAGGACGGCGCCTACGCCATCACCCCCAAGGGCATGAAAAACAGCGAGATCTGCGAGTCCGGCATCCCGTATTCCGTCCGGCTGCGGACAGACCGCAATCTGGAGGCGTTCAACCGGGAACTGCTGCGCCGGTCACAGGTGCGGGGCCTCGTGCGTCCGGGGGAGGACGGCACCTTTACGGTGGAGCTGGCGCTCAACGACGACCGCGCCAACGTGATGCACCTGTCGCTGCTGGTGGCCTCGCAGGAGATGGCGGACGACCTCGTCCGGCGTTTCAAGGAGAAGCCGGAGGAGGTGTACAGCGCCATGCTGTCAGCCCTTTATCAAACGGAATGACCCCTTGCGGCAAATGACGAATGACCCGTTTCCCGGGAAATATGTGGGGAGCGGGCTTTCGTTTTGCGCGGTTTTGACCGTTTTGGTCAAATAGTTTGAAGGATTTGCCGTTTTTCCGGCAGAAATTCGCTGTTTGTTGACTTATGGCGGCAGGGAAACTATAATGCTGGATAGCAAATAGAGAGGGAGACAGTTTTATGGAAATTGAAAAGCTGCTGCACGGTGTGGACTGCACCTGCGGCCGCAGACACAGCTGCGACATCCGGTACGTTTATATCGAGCATGGCGCCGCCGCCCGGCTGGCCGGGATCTGCCGGGAGTATCGCACGGTACTGCTGGTAGCGGACGAGAACACCTATGCCGTGGCCGGTGCGGACACGGAGCGGGCACTGGCGGGCAAGACGGTGCGCAAGGTGGTCTTTCCCGGCGACACGCTGCTGGTGCCGGATGAGCAGGCCATCGCCGCCGCGCAGCAGGAGCTGGACGGCGCGGACGTGATCGTGGGCGTGGGCGCCGGCGTCATTCAGGATCTGTGCAAATACGTGTCGCATCAAAGCGGCATCCCCTATCTGGTGGTGGCCACCGCGCCCTCCATGGACGGCTACGCCTCCGACGGCGCTGCCATGATCACCGGCGGCATGAAGGTGACCTATGCCTGCCATATGCCCTTGGCCATCGTGGCGGATCCGGCGGTGCTGGCCGCCGCCCCCATGGACATGCTGCAGGCAGGCTACGGCGACATCATCGGCAAGTTCTCCGCGCTGAACGACTGGAAGCTGAGCCATTGCGTCAACGGCGAGTATCTGTGCCCCTTCATCTACGATCTGACCATGGAGCAGGTGCATCGGGTGCTGGCGCTGGCGGAGGGCATCGTCCGCCGGGACGAGGCGGCTGTTGGCGCGCTGATGGGGGCGCTGGTGATCGTGGGCATCATGATGAGCTTTGCCGGCTCCTCCCGCCCCGCCTCCGGCAGCGAGCACCATCTGTCCCATTTCTTTGAAATCACCGGCATTTTGAACGGCACGCCCTATTTTCCCCACGGCATCGACGTGGCGTATTCCACCGTGGTCACGGCGGAGGTGCGGCAAAGGATCCTGTCCCATCCGCTGCCGGAGCGCATCTACCGCCCCACCCGGGCCCAGCTGGAGGCAACGGTGAGCCGCATCTACGGCACCTCGGCGCCCGGCTGCCTTGCCCTGCAGGACAAGGTGGGCAACTACGCCGCCGACCGGCTGCCGATCTTCCGGGCGAAGGAGCAGGAGATCCGCGCCATTCTGGCGGAGATGCCCTCCCCGCAGGAGATCCGGGACATGCTGGCGCTGGTGGGGCTGGATATGCAGGCCTTTTACGATCAATACGGTGCATCGCACATCGCCGACGCGGTGCTGTATGCCAAGGAGCTGAAGGATCGCTACACCGTGCTTTGGATGAACTATGATTTCTTTGGAGGTGCGACCGATGTACGATAAGATCAAAGTGGTGGCCATGGATCTGGACGGCACGCTGACCCAGCACAAAACGCCTCTGAGCGACCAGCAGCGCGCCGTGCTGGACGCGCTGCGCCGCCGCTACACGCTGCTGATGGTGGGCGCCGGGCAGGTGATGCGGATCCACCGCCAGCTGGGCGGCTATCCCATCGACG
>JAFTBL010000009.1 GCA_017455225.1 Oscillospiraceae bacterium | reverse complement strand
CGCCACCGGCGGCATCGACTTTTCCATCGGCCCTGTGATGGTATGCGCGGGCCTGATCGGCGGCAGGCTGCTGGTCACCGTCGGGTGGCCGCTGTGGCTGGCGCTGGTCATGTGCGTGGTCGTCGGCTTCATATTCGGCTGTTTCAACGGCATGCTCGTGGCCTACATGGGCCTGCCTTCCTTCATATCGTCCATGGCCTCGATGATGCTGGCCAAGGGCGTCGGCTCGGTGTTCACCCACGTACAGAATTCCAACTGGCCCGCCTCCGGCGAGCCCAACAGCGCATACAAGTATTTCGTCTCCTATAATGGGTTTCCCTCAGGCCTGCTGTTCCTGCTGGTGGTGGCAATCATTTGCAGTATCATCATGAACAAGACCAAGATCGGGCGCTACATCCTCTGCATCGGCTCCAACCGCGAGGCCGTGCGGCTCTCCGGCGTGGATACCCGCAAGTGGGAGGCGCTGGCCTATGTGTTTTGCGGCGCCCTGGCGGGCATCGCGGCCATCACCTATGTGGGCGTCATCACCCAGGTACAGCCCGGTTTGGGCGATGAGTTCAACAACAACGCCATTGCGAGCTGCGTGATGGGCGGCACCTCGATGGCCGGCGGCATCGCCTCCATCGGCGGCACCGTCATCGGCGTGTTCATCATCTCCCTGCTGCGCGTGGGCATACAGGCCATGGGCTTCAGGCCGGACTACCAGTACATCATCACCGGCATCATCGTGGCGCTGGCCGTGTTCTCGGACATCCGCTCCAGCAGCCGCAAGAAGTGAGGAGGCGCGAGTATGCAGAAACAGCTTAATGAAAAGCGCGGCTTTGCCAACAACCCCATCGTCAAGGCCATCGGCCTGCAGCGCATCGTCGTGGTGCTGGCGGTCATACTGGAGGCGGTGCTGTTCTCGATCCTCAGCCCCGCTTTCCGCCAGTACGCCACCGTGGTCAGCATACTTGACTACTCCTACTACATCACCTTCATGGCCATCGGCGTCACCTTCTGCCTGATCTCCGGCGGCAACGACCTGTCCGTGGGCACGGGCATGATCTGCTACGCGCTGGCCGGCGGCTACCTGGTGCAGCACATGGGCTGGCCGGTGTGGGGCGGCATGCTGGTAACCATCGCCATCGGCCTGTGCTTCGGCGTGCTGAACGGCGCGATGGTGGCCATTATGAACCTGCCCCCCTTCATCGCCACGCTGTGCACGATGCTGATCACCCGCGGCCTGGGTTCCATACTGACCGGCGGCATGGCCGTATCCTGGCCCTCCCGCAACAGCGCAGGCGGCTGGTTCCGCAGCCTGTTCAAGATCATCAACAACGGCAAGATCATCCCGGTAGGCTTTGCCATCGTCATCGTCAGCATCATACTGATGTCCATCGTGCTGAACAAGACCCGGGTGGGCCGCTACATCATCGCCATCGGCTCCAACAAGGAGGCCGCGCGCCTCTCCGGCGTGAACGTGGTGAAGTATCAGATGCTGGCCTACATCATCTCCGGCTTCTTCGCGGGCCTGGCGGGCATCGCCTACTCGGCCACCTTCTCCTCCTCCGTGGCCCCCGGCACCGGCGCCGGCCTGGAGCTGGACGCCATCGGCGGCGCGATCATCGGCGGCACTTCGATGACCGGCGGCCAGGGCAGCATCATCGGCACGCTGCTGGGCGTGTTCGTGATGTCGCTGCTCAAGACCGGCCTGCCCTACGTGGGCCTGCAGGCCAACTGGCAGCAGATCATCACCGGTATCGTGCTGATCGTGGCTATCTACATCGACGTGCTGAAGAACAGAAAGACGGTCTGATCCGTCCAATCAATGGTGTGTACCGCCAACGTGCGGTAAACATAGAACAATTTTTTAGGAGGTATCCCCATGAAGAAAATGTTGGCAATCGTCCTGGCTCT
>JAFTBL010000107.1 GCA_017455225.1 Oscillospiraceae bacterium | reverse complement strand
GATGACGATGAGGGCGGGGTTATTCGTAGCCTTGCCGATGAAGTAGAAAACGGTGGCAACGATATAGCCCGCCAGGATGCCGATGATGAAGGGGATCATCTTCAGCATCTTCTTGCCGAACACGCTGCACAGCATGGTCACCGCCAGCGTAACGAGGCCGCAGATCAGGCACACGTAGGTGGACACGCCGCTTTCCACGGCACCGGAGGTGCCCAGCAGATCGCCCACGGCGTTGCCGGCCAGGCTCAGTCCGATGATGGCCACGGTGGGGCCGATGACCACGGCGGGCATCAGCTTGTCGATCCACTTCACGCCCACGGCCTTGACCACCAGCGCGATGATCACGTACACAAGTCCCGCCAGCAGAGCGCCGATGATCAGTCCGGCGTAGCCGATCTCCACGGAGGCGGCGCCGCCGAAGGCCGCGAACATGGAGCCCAGGAAGGCGAAGGAGCTGCCCAGGAACACCGGGCTTTTGAACTTGGTGAACAGCAGGTACACCAGCGTACCCACGCCGGCGCCGAACAGGGCGGCGGTCTGGCTCATGCCGTTGCCCACGATGGAGGGGACTGCGATGGTGGCCGCCATGATCGCCAGCAGCTGCTGCAGGGCGAAGAGGACGGTCTGCCCGAACTTGGGCTTGTCTTTGATGCCGTAGACGAGTTTCATGTGTGTTTCCTCTCTTTCTTCTTATATGTTCATTTTAATTGCTGCCATTAGTAAAACGGAGGGCAAAAAAAATGACCGGTAACAATACCGGTCAAAAGGAAAACTCACAGCTGAAAAGGGAGATAGAGGGAGCAAAAACTTTTCCGCGGCTGCTGCACAGCGTCATGACCCTCACCTCCTCGAATTTTCTTGCTTATTATACGGGCAGGGCGGGGAAAAAGCAATACATTTCTTCTCCAAGGATGCGCCAAATTTTACCGCCGGAATTCGTCGAAATTGCACAAACGCTTTTGCAGGGTGGGGCAAACCGCCGCCGCCGCGGCGATCTTCAGCGCGTCGCCGGGCAGGAAGGGCAGCATCCCGGCCCACAGCAGAGCGGAAAGATCCATCCCCTTGCCCATGTAGCCGTTCAAAATCAGCGCCATGTAGGGCAGCCCTACCAGATAGAGCGCGCCCAGACCTGCCGCGCAGGACGCCGCCAGCCACACCGCGCCGGTGCGCCGTCTGCTCATCCAGCCGATCAGCCACGCGCAGGGGATCAGCCCCAGCAGAAAGCCGAAGGTGGGCTGCAGCACGTAGCCCAAGCCGCCGCCCATGGTGAACACCGGCACGCCGACCAATCCCACCAGCACGTACACCAACTGGCTCAAGGCGCCCCAGCGCCGCCCCAGCAGGATGCCCGCCATGGCGGTGAACAGGAACTGCAGCGTGATGGAGCTGTGCCCCAGCGGGATCTTCAAAAATGCGCCCACGGCGGTCAGCGCGGCGAACAGGGCGGTGAACAGCAGGGTGCGGGTCTTTACGTGCATAGTTGTAAACCTCGTTTCGTATAAATCGGTTTACAATATACTCCCGCGCGGCCGGTTTGTCAACCGGGATCCCGGTAAAACAGTTTACATTTTTGCCGCCGCGTGGTACAGTAGAGCCAGCAACAACGCGGAGGTGACGGGCGTGAGCGGCGAAAAAGTTTACCGGGCGCTGCAGGCGCGGGAGGGGGAATTCCTCTCCGGCCAGGAGCTGAGCCGGAGTCTCGGCATCACCCGGGCGGCGGTGTGGAAGGCGGTGGAGCAGCTGCGGCGGCGGGGCGTGCAGGTCGAGGCGCGCACCGGCTGCGGCTACCGGCTGCTCTCCGGCGGGGCGCTGACGGCGGAGGCAGTGGCGTCGTATCTGGCGTCGCCCCGGGCACACTGGCAGGTGCTGCCGGCGGTGGACTCCACCAACAACGTCTGCCGCGACCTTGCCCGGCAGGGCGCGCCGGACGGCACCGTGGTCATTGCCGACTGTCAGACGGCGGGCCGGGGCCGCAAGGGACGGTCGTTCCTGTCCCCGGCGGGAATGGGGCTGTACCTCTCCATACTGTGGCGGCCTCTCTGCCAGGCGGAGGAGCTGCTGCCGCTGACGGCGCTGGCGGCGGTGGCGGTGTGCCGTGCCGTGGAGCGGCTGGGCGGCGAGAGCCCCCGGATCAAATGGCCCAACGACATCATTATGAACGGGAAAAAAGTCTGCGGCATCCTGACGGAGATGACGCTGGAGGGTGAAAGCGGCACCGTGGACACGGCGGTGGTGGGCATCGGCGTCAACTGCCGCCAGCGGACGCAGGACTTCCCGCCGGAGCTGCGGGAAATAGCCGCTTCGCTGGATATGACCATGCCCCGGGCCGTGGAGCGGGCGGCGCTGGCCGCCGCGCTGATGGAGGAGCTGGACACGCTGCGGCGGGAGATCCTCTTTGCCCCGGAGCGGTGGCTGGAGGAATACCGCCGCCGGTGTTTGCAGCTTTGGCAGCCGGTGGAGATCCTGCGGGACGGGCGGACGCTGCAGGCGGACGTGCTGGCGGTGGACGAGCGCTTCGGGCTGACGGTGCGCTATGCGGACGGGACGGTGGAGACCCTGCGCTCCGGGGAGATCTCGGTGCGGGGCGTGTGCGGATACGTATGATCGGGCGGGAGGAACGGAAGTTGAAAGAGCTGTTGACGCTGTTTCTGACCTTTGCCAAGGTGGGGGTCATGACCTTCGGCGGAGGCTACGCCATGCTGCCTATTTTGCAGCGGGAGGTAGTGGAGACGAAGAAATGGGCCAGCGACGAGGAGCTGGCGGACTATTTTGCCATCGGCCAATGCACGCCGGGGGTGATCGCGGTGAACACCGCCACCTTCATCGGGCAGAAGCGAAGGGGCGTGGCGGGCGGCATCGCGGCCACGCTGGGGATGGTGTTCCCCTCGCTGGTGATCATCACGGCGCTGGCTGGCGTGATCACCGCCTTTTCCCACGTGGAGTGGGTACAGCACGCCTTCGGCGGTATCCGGGTGTGCGTGTGCGTGCTGATCTTCAACGCGGTGGTGAAGCTATGGAAAAGCGCGGTGAAGGACCGCTGGACGCTGGGCATTTTCGCGGCGGTGCTTGCGGGGATGCTGTTTCTGCGCTGGTCGCCGGTGGTGTTCGTGCTTCTGGCGGCGGCGCTGGGCGTGGCGCTGGAGGCCGTGAAAGGGAGGCGGGCGAAATGATCTATCTGTCTCTCTTCTGGGAATTTTTCAAGACCGGGCTGTTCGCCGTGGGCGGCGGACTTGCCACGCTGCCGTTTTTGTACGACATGGCCGAGCGCACCGGCTGGTTCACCGCCGCGCAGCTGGCGGATATGCTGGCGGTCAGCGAGTCCACCCCCGGCCCCATCGGGGTGAACATGGCCACCTACGTGGGCTGCGCCAGCGCCGGCATACCCGGCGCCGTGGTGGCCACGCTGGGGCTGGTGGCGCCGTCCGTCATCGTGGTGCTGATCGTGGCGGCGTTTTTGAAGAGCTTCCGTGACAACCGCTGGGTCAGCGCCGCGTTCTACGGCCTGCGCCCGGCGTCCACCGCCATGGTGGCCGCGGCGGGGATCTCCGTGGTGCTGCTTACGTTCTGGAACGGCGCGGCGGAGGGGCTGGCGCGGATCAACTGGCCGGCGGCGGCTCTGGCGGCGGTGCTGCTGGTGCTGAGCCGGTGGGTGGAGCCGACGAAAAAGCTGCACCCCATCGTGTTCATCGCCGCCAGCGCCGTGGTGGGCGCGGTGCTGGAGCTGTGAGAGGGAAAACCGCGCCGCGGGCGGCGCGAACAGCCAGCGCATAAGCTCGCGTTTCCAAATCAAAGATTTGGACGCTTACCTATCTGTGAGGCTATTTTGAAATACTGACCGCGCCGCGGACTTGTCAAGTCTGCGGCGCGGTGTTATAATAAACAGAAACGTATCACGGTGCAAAAGAACTCCCTTTTGCGCCGTTTTGCCGACAGAACGGACACAAAACGTATGGGACAAAGGAGAACGCGCATGAAAAAGATCATATCTGCGGCGCTGCTGGCGGTCTGCCTCCTGCTGGGGGCGATCCTGACGGCCTACGCCGAGGGGCCTGCCGCGACGCTGACCGCCTCCGCGCAGGAGGTGAAGGCGGGCGAGACCGTCACCTTTACGGTGAGCCTCAGCGGGGCGGAGGGCGTGAGCAGCGGCTCCGTGGCGCTGACCTACGACGAAAGCAAATTCGAATACGTATCCTCCGAGTGGGCGAGAGGCGGCGACGCCACGCTGACCAACTATGACGAGGCTAAAAAGCTGGGCGCCATCGCCTTTCAAAGCGCGCAGGCGGATTTGAACGGCACGTTCTTCACCTTCACGCTCCGCGCCAGAACCGGCGCTGCCGCACAGACGGTGAGCGCCGCCGTGCAGCTGAGGGACGGCGGCACACTGCTGGGCGCGCCCAGCGCCAGCGCCACCGTTTCGATCCTGTGCCTCAGCCATAGCTGGGGCGAGTGGGCCGCGGTCGGGCAGACCGACTGCACGGAGGGCGGCAAGGAAAGCCGCACCTGCTCCGTCTGCGGCGAGGCAGAGGAGCGGGAGGCCGCCGCCCCGGGACACAGCTGGGGCGAGTGGGCCGAGTCCAAGCCGGCCACCTGCACGGAAAAGGGCGTGGAGAGCCGCACCTGCTCCCGCTGTCAGGCGAAGGAGACCCAGCCGACGGACGCGCTGGGACACGATTTTGAAAGCCCGGAGACCGTGCGGCAGGCTACGCTGGCTCAGACCGGTCTGCTGCAGGGCAAGTGCCGCCGCTGCGGCGAGACCACCGAGCAGGAGATCCCCTGTCAGGCCACCGACAGCGCCACGGGGATCACACTGGAGGCCACGGAGGGCGCGTTCATCGAGGGCTCCGCGTTCAAGGTGCGGGTGATGGAGGCCGGCAGCACCGCCGTGCAGGTGGCGGATCGGGCGCTGGAGGAGGTGTCGTCCCGCCGCACCGTGTATGAGCTGACGGTGGAGGAAGAGGACGGAAGGCTCGTGCAGCCCAACGGCAAGGTCCGTGTGATCCTGCCCGTGCCGGAGGGCTACGGCGCCAACGTGGCGCTGTACTACATCGGCGAGAGCGGCGCTCTGACCGAGGTGCCCCTGCGCGCCCGGGAGGACGGCGCGCTGCTGACCCCGCAGATAAACAAGGTGGGGTACTTCGCACTGGTGGATCTGGACGCCGCCGGTGAGAAGCCGCCGGAGGATGAGCCCTACGAGGAGCCGGAGATCACCGCGCCGAGAGCGGACGGCACCGGCGGCGACGACACCGTGCGCACCATCGTGATCCTTGCCGCCGCGCTCGTGCTGGCGGCAGGGCTGTGCGTGGCGGAGGTGATCCGCAGACGGCGCAGCGAGAAATAAACAGGAAATGACCGCCGCCCCGGCTGTTATCACAGTCGGGGCGGCGGTTAGCTTGTCAAGAAAGCTTTGCAGATAAGTAAGTGTCCAAAAAATCTGTGATTTGGAAACGCGAGCTTATGCGTTAGCTGTTCGCGCCGCGCACGGCGCGAAGGATTCGGATCGTCATTTTAATATCCCCGGAGCCACGCGGCGAGGATCCCCGCCATCTCCCGGGCCCAATAGGAGGGCGCCAGCGGCAGATAGGGCGCGGCGCAGACGGCGGAGGGGGTCAGCCCCGCCCTGCGGGCGTAGTAGGCGCCCCGGTACTGGTGAAAGGTGTCGGTGGCCACGACCACCCGGGGATCCAGACCGTTTTCGGCAATGAGGGCGGCGGAGAAGGCCAGGTTTTCGGCGGTGGAGCGGGAGCCGGATTCCTGATAGATCCGCGCCGGATCCACGCCCATGGCGATCAGCGCTTCGGCGATGCAGCGCGCCTCGGCAAAGGGCTCCCTGTCGTCGGTGCCGCCGGAGGCCACGCACACCGCCTCCGGGTGGGCGGCCAGATACTCATAGGCCGCCTCGATCCGGCGGCGAAGCATCAGACTGGGCCGCCCGTCGGGCCGTACCTGACAGCCCAGCACCACCACGGTGGCGGGGGGATCGGCCCTGTCGGGAGCACGGGAGGCGGCGGAGAGCATCAGCCCCAGCACCGCCGCCGCCAGCGCAAGACCGGCGGCCAGACACACGGCGCAGGTTTTCCACAGCCGGGCGGGCAGCCTGCGGTACCAGCCGGGGAAAAAGCACAGCGACGCGCCCAGCGCCAGCACCAGCGCCGGCCACACCATGCCCACGTGGAGGATGCCGCTGCCCAGCGGCAGCAGAAACCAGCCGGCCAAGGCAAGGCAGGCGCAGCCGCCGGCGACGCGAAGGAGGGCGTGCACGTCAGGCTTCGGCCACGTGGCTGGCGATGCGCTGCATGATGAGATCCAGCGCCACCAGATTGTGGCCGCCCTCCAGCACGATGATGACGGCGAATTTGCGGGTGGGCTCCACGAACTGCTCGTGCATGGGCTTGACGGTGGTGAGATACTGGTTCACCACCGACTCCAGCGAGCGACCCCGCTCCTCCACGTCCCGCAGGGCGCGGCGGAGGATGCGCACGTCGGCATCCGTTTCCACGAAGATCTTGATGTCCATCAGATCCCGCAGCGCCTTGTTCTGGAAGATGAGGATGCCCTCCACGATGACCACCTTGGTG
>JAFTBL010000106.1 GCA_017455225.1 Oscillospiraceae bacterium | reverse complement strand
TCTCCATCTTCAAGCTGCTGATCTCCGAAGGGTTCACCAACATCGTGATGACCGACCGCAAGGGCGCCATCTACGAGGGCCGCGAGGGTCTGAACTGGAACAAGGAGGAGATGGCGCAGCAGACCAACCGCGCCAAGGAGAAGGGCGCGCTGGCCGACGTGATCCGCGGCGCGGACGTGTTCATCGGCGTGTCCGCTCCCGGTACGCTGACCACCGACATGGTCAACACCATGAATCGCGACGCCATCGTGTTCGCCTGCGCCAACCCCACCCCGGAGATCTTCCCCGACGACGCCAAGGCCGGCGGCGCCAAGGTGATCGCCACCGGACGCAGCGACTATCCCAACCAGATCAACAACGTGCTGGCGTTCCCCGGCGTGTTCCGCGGCACCTTTGACGTGCGCGCCAGCGACATCAACGAGGAGATGAAGATGGCCGCCGCCCGCGCGCTGGCCGGTCTTATCTCCGACGAGGAGCTGAGCGCCGACTACATCATTCCCAAGGCGTTCGATCCCCGCGTCGGCCCCACCGTAGCCAAGGCGGTGGCCGACGCCGCCCGCCGCAGCGGCGTGGCAAGACTGTAAGCCCTCGGGAAAAAGAGCTCGCCCACCGGGCGGGCTCTTTTTTTTGCAAAAAAACGCCGCGGCGGGGGAGCGCCGTATTGAAAAAACCGGGGCGGATGTGGTATGATAAACTGTAAAAGAATTTTGACCGGAGAGGATGTGCGCCATGTCTCACCCGCTGCTGGCTCTGCTGGAGCGTAACGTCGTGATCCCCGCGCTGAAGGATGAGCGCAGACTGTCCGCGCTGCCGGAGGGCGACGTGGTGTTTTTGCTGTGCGGCGATATCTGCAGCGTGGATCGGCTGATCGCCCGGCTCCATGAATCGGGCAAGCACGCCGTGGTGCACGCCGACCTGATCGCCGGGCTTGCGCCCAAGGAGATCGCAGCGGACTTTTTGCTGCGCTGCGGCGCCGACGGTGTCATCTCCACCCGGCCGGCGCTGATCCGCCGGGGGCGGGAGCTGGGGATGCTGACCGTGCTGCGAGCCTTTGCCATCGACTCCAAGGCGGTGCGCTCACTGGCGCGGGAGTCGTCGCTGGTGACGCCGGACGCCATCGAGATCCTGCCCGGCGCCATCCCCCGGGTCATCGAAACGCTGTCCCGGGAGTTGGATACGCCGCTGATCGCCGGCGGCCTTTTGAGCGACAAGAGCGACGTGACCGCCGCGCTGGCGGCGGGCGCTGTGTGCGTGTCCACCAGCGACGAGGCGCTGTGGGCGCTGTGACGGCGGCATTGTGAGGGACCTTCATGCACGAGTTTTCAGCCGGACAATTTGATATTGCGGTGATCGGCGCGGGGCACGCCGGGATCGAGGCGGCGCTGGCCGCCGCCCGGCTGGGGCTGGAAACGGTGTGCTTTACCATCCAGCTGGACGCGGTGGGCAATATGCCCTGCAACCCCGCCATCGGAGGCACCGGCAAGGGCCACCTGGTGCGGGAGCTGGACGCGCTGGGGGGCGAGATGGCCCGCGCCGCTGACCGGGCGTGCATCCAGTACCGGATGCTCAACCGGGGCAAGGGCCCTGCCGTTCACTCCCTGCGGGCACAGGCCGATCGCCGGGAATACCAGAAGATCATGAAGCACACACTGGAGCGGCAGCCCCATCTGACCCTGCGGCAGGGCGAGGTGGTGGATCTGCGGCTGCGGGACGGGCGTGTGGCGCAGGTGATACTGCGCACCGGCGCCGTGTTCGAGGTGAAGGCAGTGGTGATCGCCACGGGGACGTACCTCTCCGGCCGCACCATCGTGGGCGAGTGCGTGGAGGACAGCGGACCCGACGGGATGCACGCCGCCGCCGCGCTGACGGAGCGGCTGCGCTCGCTGGGCCTGCCGCTGCGCCGGTTCAAGACCGGCACGCCGCCACGGATCAACGCCCGGACGGTGGATTTTGGTCGCATGGAGCTGCAGAGCGGGGATGAGAACCCCATGCCCTTCAGCTTTTCCACAGTGCAGGCGCCGGAGAACCGGGCAGTGTGCTATTTGACTTATACCAATGAGGAAACCCACCGCATCATCCGGGAAAATCTGGATCGCAGCCCGCTCTACTCCGGGGTGATCGAGGGCGTGGGTCCCCGGTACTGCCCTTCCATCGAGACCAAGGTGGTGCGCTTTGCGGACAAGCCCCGGCACCAGCTGTTCATCGAGCCCATGGGGCTGGACACGGAGGAGCTGTATGTGCAGGGCTTCTCCTCCTCCCTGCCGGAGGACGTGCAGGTGCGGATGCTGCACACCGTGCCCGGACTGGAGCATGCCCAGATCATGCGCCCGGCCTACGCCATCGAATACGACTGCATCGACCCCCTTGCCCTCAAGCCCACGCTGGAGACAAAGCAGATCCCCGGGCTCTACGGCGCCGGGCAGTTCAACGGCTCCTCCGGCTATGAGGAGGCGGCGGTGCAGGGCTTTGTGGCGGGGGTGAACGCGGCGCTTGCCCTGCTGGGTCGGGAGGCGCTGATCCTGAAACGGAGCGAGAGCTATATCGGCACGCTCATCGACGATCTGGTGACCAAGGGTACCGAGGAGCCCTACCGCATCATGACCAGCCGGTCGGAATACCGGCTGCTGCTGCGGCAGGACAACGCCGACCGCCGCCTTGCCGCCGTGGGGCACCGCATCGGCCTTGTCAGCGACGAGCGGCTGCAGGCGGTGGAGGAGAAATACCGCCGTGTGGAGCGGGAGATCCACCGGCTGAGCCACACCGGCGCGGCGGGGAGCGAGGAACTGAACGCCCTGCTGGAGAGCCGGGGCACAGCGCCGGTGAGCGACGGATGCCGGCTGATCGACCTGCTGCGAAGGCCCCAGATCGGCTACGACGATCTGGCACCCTTTGACCCGGACAGGCCGGCGCTCACCGCCGCCGAGGCGGAGCAGGTGGAGATCTCCGTGAAGTATGAGGGATACATCCGCCGGCAGGAGCGGCAGGTGGCGGAGCTGGAAAAGCTGTCGCGCCACCGGCTGCCGGAGGAGTTGGACTACGCCGCGCTGCAGGGACTGCGGCTGGAGGCACGGGAGAAGCTGGCCGCCGTGCGGCCCGCCGATCTGGGACAGGCCAGCCGGATCTCCGGCGTGTCGCCGTCGGATATTGCGGCGCTGATGATCTATCTGGAAAAAGAAAGGGAACGACATGGGTAAGCTGCGTTTTTTGCTGGCGCTTTGGGCGGCCAAGCTGTCCGTCCCGGCGCTGAAGCTCACACGCCACGCCGGCACGGATTTTCCCGGCTGGCTGGCCATCCGCCTGTGTCCGGACTTTTTGCGCTACGTGGGCAAGCCGCCCCGGATCGTGGCGGTGACCGGCACCAACGGCAAGACCACCACCACCAACATGATCGCGGACATGCTGGAGCGGGACGGGCAGCGGGTGCTGAGCAACCGGGCCGGCTCCAACATGCACACCGGCGTGGCGGCGGCGCTGCTGAGCGGCTGCGACCTGCTGGGGCGGCCCCGGGGGTATGACGCGGCAGTGCTGGAGATCGACGAGCGATCCTCCCCCCTGATCTACCCGGCGGTGACGCCGGACGTGCTGGCGGTGACCAACCTGTACCGGGACTCCATCAAGCGCAACGGGCACTGCGAGTATATCTTCGGCAAGATCGCCGGGGCGCTGCCCGCCTCCACGGCGCTGGTGCTGAACGGGAACGACGCCGTTTCCGGATTGTTGGGCGAGGGGATCAACCCCCGGCGGACGTTTTTCTCCGTGGAGCGGACGGAGCGCAGCTTCGACGTATGTCCCCATCAGGCCTGCGACATATCCGCCTGCCCCCGGTGCGGGCACATGCTGAGCTATGAGTTTTACCATTTCCACCACGTGGGCGTGCCCCGGTGCGAGCACTGCGGCTTTGCCATGCCGGAGAGCGACTATACCGCCTGCGACGTGGACTTTGACGGCGGCCGCTTCGTGCTGCGCCGCCGGGACAGGGAGCCGCTGACGCTGGCCTTTGGCGCGGGGGAGCTGTTCAACGTGTTCAACGTGACAGCCGCCGCCGCCGTGTGCAGCGAGCTGGGCGTGTCCGACGGCGCTATCGTCGCCGCGGCGGAGCAGCTGGGCGCCGGAACGGTGCGCTTTGACGAGGCCTCGGCCGGGGCGCTGCGGGTGGTGACCATGCTGGCCAAAAACCAGAACCCCATCTCCACCACCCAGAGCCTGACCCATCTTTCCCACGCGGCGGGGGACAAGGTCGCCGTGCTGCTGGTGACCGACTCCAAGGACGCCCAGCACGGGCACGAGGACATCTCCTGGCTTTACGACACAGACTTTGAGCCGTTGAAGGCGGAGGACGTGCGGCGCGTTTTTCTGGGCGGCCGCCGCTGCCGGGATCTGGCGCTGCGGCTGGTGCTGGCCGGCGTGCCGGAGGACAAGCTGCTGCTGTACCCGGACTATGACGAGCTGGCGCGGGAGCTGCCGGAAAAGACCGGGGGCAGCGGCACCGTGTGCATTTTCTACGAGCTGTACGCCAAGCCCATCGCCATGGGGCTGAAGCAGGCGCTGCTGGAGCGCTTCGGCAAGGAGGTGGAGGCATGAGACCGCTGATCATTGAGGCGCTGTACGGCGAGTACAGCAACCTGTACGGCGACCGGGGCAATCTGCTGTATCTCACCGATCAGCTTCGCCGGGCGGGGGTGGAGTATCAGCTGGTGCAGACCCATCTGCACGATACGCCCGCCTTTGCCGCTGACGGGGCGGACATCCTGTATATCGGCCCGTGCACCGAGTCGCAGCAGGAGGCGGAGCTGGCGGCGCTGCGCCCCTACCGGGACGCGCTGGAGAAGCGCCTCGGCGACGAAAAAACGCTGACGCTGGCCACCGGCAACGCCTTTGAGCTGTTCGGCAGATCCATTGAGAAAGAGGACGGGTCTACCGTGGAGGCGCTGGGCTTCTGGGACACCACCGCCCGGCGGTTTTCCCGCCTGCGGTACAACGAACTGTGCATGGGCACGTGGAACGAGCTGACGGTGGTGGGCTTCAAAAACCAGCTCAGCCACAGCTACGGCGCGGTGGACACGCCCTTTTTGCAGATGGAGCTGGGCTCCGGACTGAACCCGGAGAGCCGGCAGGAGGGCTTCGCCTGCGGCGGCTTTCTGGCCACCTATCTGCTGGGGCCGCTGCTGGCGCTGAACCCGGCGCTGACCGCCGCGCTGCTGCACCGCCTTGTGCCGGAGGCCGACTTTACGCCGCCGCCCTTCGCGCAGGAGGCCTATGAGGCGCGGGTGGCGGAGTTTCGCCGTCTTGTGAAGTAATTTTTGAGCTGAAAGGAGCTCATTGTATGTCCAAACTCTCCTATTTTGCCCACATTCTCTCCGGCGTTCGCTGGGAGAAGATCGACCACGTGCTGGACGTGGTGAAGGAAAAATCCGGCCACGGCAAGCTGCGCACACTGCTGTCCATCGGCTGGTGCGCGCTGCGCTTCGGCGCCGGGTACTACGACTATGTGATGTGCGGGTTTTACGACATGAACGACCGCCAGCGGGACACCTATCTCACCCGGATGCGCAACCGGCGGGTGCTGGAGATCATGAACCCGCCGGAGGCCACGGAGGAGTTCGACAACAAGCTGCTGTTTGACAAGGTGTTCGCCAAGTACGTGGGACGGGCGTCACTGGACGGATCCACCGCCACGGTGGAGGAGCTGGCCGCCTTTTTGGAGGGGCAGGAGGCCATCATCGCCAAGGTGAACCGGGGCGACTGCGGCCGGGGCGTGGAAAAGCTGTGGGTGAAAGACTACCCGGACGCTGCCGCCATGCTGGCCGATATACGGGAGCGGAAGCTGGACGTGCTGGAGCACGTGCTGCCCCAGCATCCGGACATGGCGCGCCTGCATCCCCAGTCGGTGAACACCATGCGCATCGCCACCGAGCTGGTGGGCGACGAGGTCTACGTCGCCTACATCTCCGTGAAGATGGGGCGGGGCGACTGCCACTGCGACAACTCCGGGCAGGGCGGCGTGCTGTGCCGCGTGGACCCGGAGACCGGGAAGATCGTCTCCGACGCCACCGACGACTATTTCAACGTTTACGACCGCCACCCGGACACCGGCGTGGTGTTCAAGGGGTATCAGCTGCCCATGGTGCAGGAGGCCGTCGCCATGGTGAAGGAGGCTGCCCATGTGATCCCCTCGGTGCGGCACATCGGCTGGGACGTGGCCATCACGCCGGAGGGCCCCGCCATCATCGAGGGCAACGATTTCCCCGGCACCGACCTGTGCCAGCTGACGCCCTTCTGCCCGGACAAGACCGGACTGTGGCCGTTCTATAAGAAGATCCTGGGGCTGAAAAAGTAACGGATCCTGAAAAAATGACACCCTCAGGGGAGGCGACTCCCTTGAGGGTGCTGCTGCGTCAGCGCGGGCGATGGGCGGCCCTGCGGAAAAAACAACTGTCGCGCGAGTGAACTCCCGCGACAGGCGCTGGCGCGTCCGCTTTTTATCTGCTATGATGAAACCGCAGCAAAAAAAGGAGGACGTTATCATGGAAATGGGAAAAGAGATCCGCCGCCTGCGGAACGACCGCGGGCTTACGCAGGAGGCGCTGGCCGCAGCGCTGAACGTGTCTGCCCAGACCGTCAGCAAGTGGGAGTGCGGCAACAGCATCCCAGACGTGCAGCTGCTGCCGGAGATCGCCGT
This sequence comes from Oscillospiraceae bacterium, assembly GCA_017455225.1. The sequence goes on along the minus strand of JAFTBL010000106.1, from coordinate 1,785 downwards.
GTATTTCGGCGTTACCATCGACCGGCTGTTCGCCATGAGCCCGGAGCAGCAGCTGGAGCGCATCGAAAACCACATCTACAGCCGCGGCATGCTGGACGAGGCCGAGGAACGGCAGCTGGAGCAGCAGCTTCGCGCGATCGGGGAAGATCCCGCGCACGCCGGCAAAGCGCAGCTGGTGCTGGCCGAGCTTTACAGCCACCAGGCCGACCAGTATTGCCTGCTGGCGGTGGAGCACGGCAAGGAAGCGGTGGAGAAGCTGGGCGACCCGGAGTCGATCAGCGAGCTGGCCAACGCATGGGGCAGCTATGTCCCCGACTGGAACGTCCGCAATCACCACGCCCTCATCCAGTGGTTCAGCGACTATTGCCGCCGCAACCCGAAAAACCGCGCCGCCCTCATGTGGCTGCTGGACAATCTGATCGACGACCGCCGGCTCGCCGAGGCCGGAGAGTGGCTGGAGAAGCTGGCGCGCATGGACGATACCTTCCGCGTGCCCATGTACCGCTATCTGATCGCCGTGGCGGCAGGGGAGAAGGACGAGGCGGAAAAGTATTTCGACCAACTGCAGGGTCTGGAAAAGCAGGAGTGGTGCTGGGCCTTGACGCTGGCGGATATCTACACCCAGCGCCAGGAGTACGACAAGGCCGTGGAGTGGTATCGCAAGGGGCAGGAGATGCAGCCCTCGCCCAAGTACACTGACAGCGCCGTGAGTATTGCCCACATCTGCGAGATCCGGGGCGACAGGGACGGCGCCGTCGCCGCCTACCGGGAGCAGCTGCGCCTGCTGCGGGAGGAATGGGGCATCGTCAGCGGCGCGGAACGGGAGGCCGTAGAGCGCGCCATCCAAAGCCTGCAGTGAGTAGCTACGGGGTTTTGTTCCCCCTGCGCACCGAGCCGTATTTTCGCTCGATGCGCCGGTCTCGCTGTGCCTCCTGCCGGCGCATCCGATTGACAGAATCCCGCCCGAACCAGAGGATCAGTACGCCTATGGAAAGGACGAGGGTGGCGAGAATGTTGCGCCACAGGCTGCCGATCACAGGGGAGTAGGCGTATTTCACCAGCACGGAGTCGCCTGCCGACACCTCACCGGCATATCGCCAGCCGAACCAGCGGCCGAACGAATCCCGATAGAAGCGGATCGTGACGGGAACGCCGGGCTGCAGCGCAGCAGAAAGGGTCGATTCGTCGTATTTGCCGGTGAGGATATAAGAAGCGCCGTCCTCGGCCGTAAGACGCAGAGAGATCCCGCGCACCGTCAATTCACGGTGAAGGGTCCGGACTGCCGTGTCCGAAACGGACAGATCCTCATAGAGAACAGGAGAGGAAGAAGCGGGCAGCAAAAAAATGGCCGTGCCCAGCAGGATGAACAAAATCCCATAAGCAAGGGAGGCCAGATGAGCTTTCCGGATCTCCCGCTCGGACTTTCGCCGCATAGCAATCATCTCCACGCGTTTTGTGATGACAGGATTATAGCACGGACGCCCGGCACCTGCAAGGGCGGACAGAGGCGTCCGCCCCTACGGGGGTGTTTTTAGGGGCGACGTTCCGGGGAATTTGACACCTCATCCGGCGCTTCGCGCCACCTTCCCCTCAAGGGGAAGGCTTTGCTCCGGGGTAAAGTCCAGAGGAGGGGCCGCAAGCCCCTCCTTTGGTCGTTTTAAGGGAGAGGGTACACAGGGAGAGGGTAAATCTAAATCCCCTCTCCCTAGGCGGCTTCTTTGCATACTTTCTTCGCCGGGTAAGAAAGTATGCCGCCGGAGGCACGTACCCATTTACGGAATACGG
>JAFTBL010000105.1 GCA_017455225.1 Oscillospiraceae bacterium | reverse complement strand
CGGCAAAGGCGTCCTGCTCGGTGCGGGTGATGCCCCAGACGTCGTTGATGTTCTCGGCGGTGGTGCCCATGTGATAGTTGTTGAACGCGTCCCACAGGCCGTCCTTGATCATGGTGTCCACCAGTTTTTTGTCGCCCATGCGGGCGCCCCAGCGTGCGTCGGGAGCGGCATAGGGCGCGGCACTCATGTTCTCGGTGCCGCCGCAGACCACCACGTCGCTGTCGCCGGCCAGAATGGAGCGGGCAGCCTCGATGACGGACTTCATGCCGGAGCCGCAGACCATGCCCACGGTGTAGGCGGGCACGGCGTAGGGGATGCCGGCCTTGATCGCCACCTGGCGAGCCACGTTCTGCCCCAGCCCCGCGGTCAGGATGCAGCCGAACATGACCTCGTCCACGTTCTCCGGAGCCACACCAGCGCGCTTGAGTGCCTCCTTGACCACGATGGCGCCCAGCTCGGTGGCGGGGGTGTTCTTCAAAGAGCCTCCGAAGGAGCCGATGGCGGTACGGCAGCAGTTGACAACGTACAGTTCTTTCATTCCTTTTGTTCCTCCTGTTTGCCGCGGGGCAGGTCGCCCCCGGCGATTTATATATTCATAATAAAGCATTTTGTGCGATAGTTCAACCGTAATTTCGCAAATACGGAAGATTTTACGAAAAAATCCCGCACCTCCGGGGCAAATTTGGTAATTGTTGGGCGCGCTTATGACTCGGCCGTCAGCTGTGCCGCCAGCTCCTGCCGCAGCTGCAGCAGTCGGGCGGTGAAAGCGCCGGTGTCCAGCTTCTCATACGCGGCGCTCAGCGTCACGGCGGCCAGCTCCCGCTGCTGGGCCAGCTGCTGGGAAAAGCGCGCCTGCGCCGCCGCGGAAAGATCCAGCGGCTGCCGCAGGGCGATATACAGCCCGTTCTCTGCCTCGATCACGCCGCTGAGCTGCTGGAGCTGCAGGGCGGAAACAGCGCTGTAAAGGGCGGGATCCGCGTCCTCCGCGGTGAAGGTCAGATCCTCCCCCGCCTGCAGTCCCAGCTCCTCCATCAGCTGTCCCATCCGCTCGTAGACCTTGTCCTTGTCCGTCTCCTGCAGCTGGCGCAGATCGTCCTCCGCCAGCGCCCGGCGGGCGGCCAGCGCCGCCTCGTCCAGCCCGTCGGTGGACAGGTAGATCAGCCGGGCGGTGACCATGCCCTGCCCCGCGCCGTACTCCTCCAGTGCCTCGTCGCCGGGGTACAGGGCGCCGCCGGGCGTGCAGGCGGCCTCGGTGACCCGCCCGATCAGAAGATGCTCGGCGTTGATGCGGTCAAAGGTCTCCTCGCTCACGCCCATCAGCCGGATCTGATTGCCGTAGGCCTCCTCGCCGCCGTAGTAGGCGATGTACTCCGTCTTCTGCTGCGCCAGCGCCAGCTCGTCCTCCTCCTTGAGGACAATGCCGTTGTCGGCCGCCATGCGGCGGATCAGGGCAAAGGTCTTCACCGTCTCCAGTGCGTCCGCCTTGGCGTAATCGCCATAGGTCATATTTTCCGTCAGTTGGGCGCTCCAATCCACGCTGCCCAGATAGGACGTGAGATATTCGCTGTCGTACGCCAGCCAGTAGAGATACTCCTCCGCCTGTATCGCCTCGCCGTTCACCGTCAGTAGCCGGGCGTCGGGGCGGATGCCGGTGGCCTGATAGAACAATCCGTCGCTGCGGTGCCCGCCGCGATCCAGCAGCGCCATGGCGCCGCCGCCTGCCGCCGTCAGCAGCACTGACGCCGCCAAGCCGGCAGCCAGACGGATCCAGAGATTTTTCATGTGGTCGCTCCTTTCTTTTCGCCCTCCCCGGCGGACTGCAGCTGCAGCTGCTGCACCAGCTCCGACGCGGCGGTCAGGGGCTCCTCCCCCTCCTTGAGATACAGCGTCAGCCGGGGGCGCTCTCCGGCGGAGAGCAGCAGGCGGCTGCGGTAGCGGGGCTGAGCGCACAGCGCCATCAGCGCCGGCACGTTCAGCGTTTCGTCAAAGCTGAACAGCAGCTGCCGCCCCTTTTGCGTGATATCGCAGATCGCCGCCTGCGACGCCGACGCGCGCAGCAGCGCCACCTCCAGCAGCGCCTGCACGGGCTTGGGCACCTCGCCGTAGCGATCCAGCAGCTCGTCCGTCAGATCGTCGGCGTCCTCAGGCGTGTTCACAGCGGCGATGCGGCGGTACAGATCCATCCGCTGCCGCGCCGAGGGCACGTAGGACTCCGGGATATGTGCTGCCACCGTCAGGTCGGCGGAGCACTCGGTGGGGCGGCGGGCGGACTGCCCCTGCTCCTCCAGCACGGCGTCATTGAGCAGCTTCAGATACATGTCATAGCCCACGCTCATCATATAGCCGGACTGCTCCGCGCCCAGCAAATTGCCCGCGCCCCGGATCTCCAGATCCCGCATG
>JAFTBL010000104.1 GCA_017455225.1 Oscillospiraceae bacterium | reverse complement strand
TATCGACTATAACGCGGCGTGCTTCCGGAAGCAGATGGAGCGCTTCATCGAGTTCGGTCCGGACAAGGCCCAGATGGTCAACAACGCGGACTGGCTGCTGAATCTGAACTACGTGGAGCTTTTGAGGGAGGTCGGCGCCTGCTTCTCCGTCAACAACATGCTGCGGGCGGAATGCTACAAGAACCGCATGGAGCGGGGCTTGTCCTTCTTTGAATTCAATTATATGATCATGCAGAGCTACGACTTCTACTATCTGTTCCAGCACTACGGCTGCAACATGCAGTTCGGCGGGGACGACCAGTGGAGCAACATGCTGGGCGGCACCGAGCTGATCCGCAAGAAGCTGGGCCAGGACGCCCACGCCATGACCATCACACTGCTGACCGACTCTCAGGGCAAGAAAATGGGCAAGACCGCCGGCAACGCTGTATGGCTGGATCCCAACAAGACCAGCCCCTTTGACTTTTTCCAGTATTGGCGCAACGTGGACGACGCGGACGTGCTCAAATGCATCCGCATGCTGACCTTCCTGCCCATGGAGCAGATCCGCGAGATGGATCGCTGGGAGGGCTCTCAGCTCAACCGTGCCAAGGAGATCCTCGCCTACGAGCTGACGAAGATGGTGCACGGGGAAGAGGAAGCGGAAAAGGCGCTCGCCGCCGCCCGCGCGCTGTTCTCCGGCGCCGGCGTGTCCGGCGATATGCCCGCCACCGCCCTTGACGCGGCTGACTTTACCGACGGCGCCATCAACGTGATGGCACTGATGGTGCGCTGCGGCCTGTGCGCCTCCAAGGGCGAGGCACGGCGATTGATCCAGCAGGGCGGCGTGACGGTGAACGAGCAGAAGGTGGCGGACATCGACACAAGCTACGATGCGTCCCTCTTTGCCGGCGACGGGCTGGTGATCCGCAAGGGCAAAAAAGTGTTTCACAAAGCAACGCTTGCATGAAGACCCACGATTTTTACTTCGACCTGCCTCCCGAGCTGATCGCCCAAACCCCGATCGAGCGGCGGGATGCGTCCCGCCTGCTGGTGCTGGACAAGACATCCGGAGCATGGCAGCACCGCCATTTTTACGAGCTGCCGGACTTTCTCCGCCCCGGCGACTGCCTGATCCTGAACGATTCCCGTGTGCTGCCGGCAAGGCTGCTGGGCGAACGTCTGCCCGGCGGCGGCGCCTGCGAAGTGCTGCTGCTGATCGACCGGGGAGAGAAGACGTGGGAGTGCCTCGTCCGCCCCGGCAAGAAGCTGCGGCGGGGCGCGCATCTGTCCTTCGGCGGCGGCGAGCTGACGGCGGAGGTGACGGACGAGCTGCCAAGCGGCAACCGTCTGGTGCGCTTTTCCTACGAGGGCATCTTTCTGGAGGTGCTGGAGCGGTTGGGCAAGATGCCTCTGCCGCCCTATATCAAGGCGGAGCTGCAGGACAGGGAGCGGTATCAGACCGTGTATTCCAAGGTCACCGGCAGTGCGGCCGCGCCCACGGCAGGTCTGCATTTTACCAAGGAGCTGCTGCAGAAGATCGCCGACATGGGCGTGGGGATCGGCTACGTCACGCTGCACGTGGGACGGGGTACCTTCCGTCCGGTGAAGGCGGAGGAGATCACCGACCACGAGATGCACAGCGAGTACTGCGTGATCCCCCGGGAAACGGCGACCCTCATCAACGAAACGAAGCGCCGGGGCGGACGGGTGATCTGCGTAGGCACCACCTCCTGCCGCACGGTGGAAAGCTGGGCGGGAGAGGACGGACACATGGAGCCTCACGCCGGCTGGACGAACATCTTCATCTATCCCGGCTACCGCTTCAAGGTGCTGGACGGACTGGTGACCAATTTTCACCTGCCGGAATCCACGCTCATCATGCTGGTATCGGCGCTGGCCGGGCGGGAGCACGTGCTGGCGGCGTATGAGGAGGCCGTGCGGGAGCGATACCGTTTCTTCAGCTTCGGCGACGCCATGCTGATCCTTTGAAAGGAGCGTCCATGTTCAAAGTCATCAAAAAGGAAGGGCGCGCCCGTCGCGGTGTGTTCTGCTGCGCCCACGGCGGCGAGGTGCAGACCCCGGTCTTCATGAACGTGGGCACCCAGGGCGCCATCAAGGGCGGCGTGGACGCCTTCGATCTGCAGCAGCTGGGGTGCCAGATCGAGCTGAGCAATACCTACCACCTGCATCTGCGCCCCGGCGACGACGTGGTGCGGCAGATGGGCGGACTGCACCGCTTCATGCGCTGGGACGGCCCGATCCTCACCGACAGCGGCGGGTTTCAGGTGTTTTCACTGTCGGGTCTTCGCAAGATCACCGAGGAGGGGGTCACCTTTGCCTCCCATCTGGACGGACGGCGCATTTTCATGGGGCCGGAGGAGAGCATGGCCATCCAGTCCCG
>JAFTBL010000103.1 GCA_017455225.1 Oscillospiraceae bacterium | reverse complement strand
GATGCGCACCCAGAACACCTCGCTGGTGTCCGTTTCATACTCCAGCCAAGCGCCGCGATAGGGGATCACCGTGGAGGTCAGCAGGGGCAGATCCGTCTTCAGATCGATCTCCTTGCCGTAATAGATGCCGGGGGAGCGGACGATCTGGCTGACCACCACGCGCTCGGCGCCGTTGATGACGAAGGTGCCGGAGTGGGTCATCAGCGGGAAATCGCCCATGAAGATCTCCTGCTCCTTGATCTCGCCGGTCTCCTTGTTGTAAAGGCGCACGCTCACCTTCATGGGGGCGGCGTACGTGGCGTCCCGGGCCTTGCACTCCTCCACGGAGTACTTGGGCTGCTCGTCCATGCTGTAATCGATGAACGACAGCTCCAGATTGCCCGCATAGTCGGTAATGGCGGCTACGTCCCGGAACACCTCGTGCAGACCCGTTTCCAGAAACCACTGATAGGATTTCTTCTGGATCTCCAGCAGGTTGGGCATCGCCATGACCTCTTCGTGCCGGGCAAAGTTCTTGCGCAGCGTCTTGCCGTAGTACTTGTCTTTGGCCATCTTGCTTCTTCACGCCTTTCTTTTCGCTATTTGCTCGCGCGGGGCCGCTCTCCTCCGAAAAATGACACGCACGGCTTTGTTGTCTTATTTGTGCCGCAGCCGCTTGTATTTTCCGTCGGACGGTGGTATGATTGGGACAGTAAAAGGGAAATTCCCCCCTACTATCCGAATATAAGCGATTTATTTTACCAAATCCCACAGGGCTTGTCAAGGGGATTTGGTTTTTTTCTTCCGCTTTTTTACAAAATTTTTCACCCCGGATCGGAGGCGTTTTTGCGGCGCTTCCTTTATTTGTCCCTGATAATTCGACGCGGGAGAGCGCATAGTAATTCTGTCGCCGGCGACGAAAAACAAACAAGGGGTGATCCAATGCATGGAACGCAGCGACCATCCGTTTGGCGGCGCGGCGCGACCCTGTGTATCGCCATGGTGCTGGCCTTCTCCCTCTCTCCCCGCCAGATCTGGGCGGAGCAAAGCGGTGAGCGGAGCTTGATCCCCATGGGACACGCCGTGGGCATCAAATTGTTTGCAGACGGCGTGCTGGTGGTGAACACCACCGGGTTGGACGGCGAAGACCGTTCTCCGGCAAGGGACTGCGGCTTACAGGAGGGGGACCTGATCCTCCGGATCGACGACACGGAGATCCAATCGACGGAGCAAATGCAGGCGCTCTTGCAGGAAAACGGCAGCCGCCCCATCACTCTGACCGTGCGGCGCGGCAGCGGCGCCCGGCAGGTGGAAACGCGGCCAATGCTGTGCGGCGACGGCGTGTACCGGCTGGGCATCTGGATCCGGGACAGCATGGCCGGCATCGGCACCATGACCTTTTACGACCCGGAGACGGGGCAGTACGGCGCGCTGGGGCACGGCATCACGGACGTGGACACCCACGTGCTGATGCCTCTGCACTCCGGCGCCATCATGGAGACCTCCGTGCGGGCGGTCAAGCGGGGCACAAAGGGAGACCCCGGCGAGCTGAAGGGCGACTTCACCGTGCAGCGCGACGTGGGCACCGTCAGCGCCAACACCAGCGCAGGTATTTTCGGCACGGCGGACGGCGACGCCTTCGCCCCGGTGGGCGAGGCGCTGCCTGTGGCCTCTTCCGGCGAGGTGCACACGGGACGGGCAGCCATTCTCTGCACCGTCTCCGGCAACGAGACGGAGAGCTACGAGGTGGAGATCGTGCGCCTGTACCCGGAGATGCAGGATATGCGCAATCTGCTGCTGCGGGTGACCGACCCGCGGCTGCTGGAGCTGACGGGCGGCATCGTGCAGGGCATGAGCGGCAGTCCCATCCTGCAGGACGGGAAGATCGTGGGCGCCGTGACCCACGTGCTGCTGAACGACCCCACACAGGGCTACGGCATTTTCATGGAGAATATGTTGAAAATGGCCGGTTGACGACCGACCGGGCGGCGAGGGCGCTGGTCTTCGCCGCCCGGACGTGTTTTGCCGAAGGCTGTCGAAAATTTGTGCGGGGCATTCGACAAATCTCGCGCGAAAACGCTGTATATTTCTGCTACATTATAGACACGTCAAGCGACAGATGCGGATTTGTCGTGAAAATACAGGATGGAGAGGGCAAGCCATGGAAACTAAGAGCAAAGTCGTTCTCGCTGACGGCAGCGAGGAATTTCGTACCCTGACCCGCCGCGCGCTGGAGGCAAGCGGCGAATTTGAGCCGGCGGGCGACGCAGGCGACGGCGCCGAGGCGTGGGAGCTGGTGCTGCGCTGCCATCCGGCGGTGGTGATCACCGAGCTGGTGCTGCCGTCGCTGGACGGCTTTGCCCTGCTGCAGCGGTGCCTGGCGCTGGGCGAAAACGCGCCGCAGGTGGTGGTGGTGTCCGCCTTCTGCACCGAGCGCGCCATGGCGCAGGCGGCGGAGCTCGGCGCCTGCGCGTTTCTGGCCAAGCCGGTGAGCGAGCCGTCGCTCCTGGAGCATCTGCGCCGTGCCGTCCGGCAGGACGAGCCTGCGCCCGCCGGGGACGCGGCGCTGGAGGAGCGGGTCACCGCCATCATCCATGAGATCGGCGTGCCCGCCCACATCAAGGGCTATCAGTATCTGCGGGAGGCGATCCTCATCGCCATCGAGGACATGGACGTGATCAACGCCGTGACCAAGGTGCTGTACCCGGAGGTGGCACGCCGGTTCGATACCACCGCCTCCCGGGTGGAGCGCGCCATCCGCCACGCCATCGAGGTGGCGTGGGACCGGGGCGACATCGACACGCTGCAGAAGTACTTCGGCTACACCGTCAACTCCGCCAAGGGCAAGCCCACCAATTCGGAGTTCATCGCCATGATCGCCGACCGCCTGAGCCTGCGCAAAAAGCAAAAGCGGGCGTGAGGAATGCATACGTCGTGAACGGGGCAGGCTTGACCTGCCCCGTTTTCTGTATTTATCAAAGAGCTTTTTGCAGCAATTACAATTTGACTGTCATATCACTACTCCGCAGCATCCGAAAAGATTTCATCTCGCAACGCAAGATACTGCTGCTCCGCTGATCTCCATTGCTGTTCCGACTCCATGAAATCACGATAGGCACTTATCATTTCGTCGGAGCTATACGAAACGCCTTGATCTGCCAGCAACTGAAGTCTTGTCCGGGCAGCTTCCAAATCAATACCCATTCTGTACAGCCGCGTCGCTGTTGACAGCAAAAGCTTTTTTCTCCGATCCATATTCTCTCTCCTCAACCACAACAGGCTATGTATAGCCTAAATAGTAGCACGGGTAGCCTACTTTTGCAAGTCAAATCCGATATGCTTGCAAGAGAAAGGACGGCGATGATATGGACACCATCACAGCGATCAAAAACCGGATCCTGCGTCTTTGCGCCCAGCGGAACATTTCCATCAACCGGCTTGCCACCATATGCGCGCTGCCGCCGTCGTCGGTGAAGAATATCCTCTACGGCAGAAGCACCGACCCGAAGATCCTGACGATCAAAAAGATCTGCGACGGGCTGGATATCACGCTTGCAGAGTTCTTTTCCACCCCGGAGTTTGACGCGCTGGAACAGGAGATCCGGTAGCGGCCGCACGGAAAACCGCCCTGTCATGCAAAGTAAAAAAACGTACCCGCCGCATCTGCGGCGGGTACGTTTTTATTGCTTTTGCGGAGCGGATCAATACATGCCGCCCATGTCACCCATGCCGGGGGCGGGAGCCGGAGCCGGGGGCTCGGGCT
>JAFTBL010000102.1 GCA_017455225.1 Oscillospiraceae bacterium | reverse complement strand
CTGCAGACCCTGTACACCTCCGGCACTGTGTTCCACGCCTTTTTGGGCGAGAAGCTGCCCGACTGGAAGGCGGCGGCCAATCTGGTGCGCAAGATCGCCGAGAACTACAAGCTGCCCTATTACACCATGTCCCCCACCTACTCCGTCTGCGCCGACCACGGCTATCTCACCGGCGAGCAGACCACCTGCCCCATCTGCGGCAAGAAGACCGAGGTCTACAGCCGCATCACCGGCTATTACCGCCCGGTGCAGAACTGGAACGACGGCAAGGCGCAGGAGTACAAGGACCGCAAGGTGTACAACATCGGCCACTCCCACCTGACCCACACCGGCCCCAACCCGGCGCCGGTGGACGAGGCGCCCGTCTCCGCCCCTGCGGCCGCCGCACCGGCTGCCTCCTCCGCGCCTGCCGCGGACGGCACCGTGCTGCTGTTCAAGACCCCCACCTGCCCCAACTGCAAGGCCGCCGGCGCGCTGCTGGACAAGGCCGGCGTTGCCTACACCGCCCTCAACGCCAATGAGGAGCGGGAGCTGGTGGAGAAATACGGCGTCAAGCAGGCGCCCACGCTGGTGCTGCTCCGCGGCGAGGAGTTTGAGAAGTACCGCGGCGTGTCCGACATCAAGGGCTGGCTCATGAGCCGGTAAAAAACGAAGCTGCCGGAGCGGGAGCCGCTGTGATCGCAGCGGCTCCCGCCCGACTGTCAGAGAGGAAAAGGAGAACTTGCCATGTATGACGTCATCGTAGTGGGCGGCGGCCCCGCCGGCATGACGGCCGCGCTGTACGCCCAGCGCAACGGTAAAAACGCGCTGGTGATCGAGAAGGCCGGCTTCGGCGGGCAGATCACCCACTCCCCCAAGGTGGAGAATTACCCCGGCACGCTGTCCATGAGCGGCAATGAATTTGCAGACCGCACCCTGAACCAGATCATGGCGCAGGGCGCCGAGATCGAGATCGAGACGGTCACCGGCGTGGAGGACGCCGGGGATCACAAGATCGTGCGCACCGAGGAGGGCGGCGCCTATGAGGGCCGCACCGTGGTCATCGCCACCGGCGTCAAGCACCGGATGCTGGGGCTTGACGGCGAGGACGAGCTGGTGGGCGAGGGCATCTCCTTCTGCGCCGTGTGCGACGGCGATTTCTACGCCGGCAAGACCGTGGCCGTGGCCGGCGGAGGGAACTCCGCCCTGCAGGAGGCCATTTTGCTGGCGGAGAAGTGCAAACAGGTCATCATGCTGCAGGATATGCCGTTCTTTACCGGCGAGAAGAAGCTGCAGGAGGTGCTGTTCGCCCGGCCCAACGTGTCGGCGCTGACCGAGGTGAAGTTCGACGGGCTCGTCACCGAGGGCGGCGAGCTGCGGGGCGTGGAGATCACCCATCAGGGGCAGAAAAAGACCGTGGCGTGCGACGGGCTGTTCGTGGCCATCGGGCTGATCCCGGAAAACGACGCCTTTGCCTCGCTGGCGGATCTGAACGACTACGGCTATTTTGACACCGACGAGCAATGCCTGACTCGCACGCCCGGTGTGTTCGTGGCCGGCGACTGCCGCAGCAAGCGCATCCGCCAGCTGACCACCGCCGTGGCCGACGGCGCCACCGCCGCGCTGGCCGCCTGCCGCTATATCGACGGGCTGTAAGCAGATAAAACAATAAGCAAGTAGCAATCAATAACCCCCGGCTCAGCCAGGGGTTATTGATTGCGCGAAAACGGAGCGGGACGGGCGGGAAAATCTGCCGTTGTATTTTTGACACTTGTGTGATAGGATACAAGGGAGAAAGATGGCGCCGACGCGCCGAAGGATGGAGCAAGTGAGGCCGGTATGACGAAATTCTGCATCTCCCTTGCGGAGCAGACGATTGAAATAGAAGCGCGGTACGACTTTGCCCGCCGCTTCTGCCGCGACTATCTCACCGATGAGGCGCCGACGCTGCGCGCCGCCGCGTCGGAGACGGACGTGGCAGAGGACATGGCGGCCGTGCCCGGCACGGCGCCGGAGTACGCCGAAACACTGGGCATCTACCGCTCCATCGCCGAACAGCTGCCGGAGCGTGGCGCGTTTTTGATGCACGGCGCCGCCATCGCCTACGGCGGCAAGGCGTATCTGTTCACCGCCCCCAGCGGCACCGGCAAATCCACCCACATCGCCCTGTGGCACCGCTATCTGGGCGCACCCGTGCAGATCGTCAACGGGGACAAGCCGCTGATCCGGGTACGCGAAGAGGGTGTGGACGTATGCTCCACGCCCTGGGCCGGGAAGGAGCGGTGGCAGCGCAACTGCATCGTGCCGCTGGGCGGGGTGTGCCTGCTGCACCGGGGCACGGAGAACGCCATCCGCCGGGCCGACCCCGCCGAGCTTTTGACGGAGCTGATGCATCAGGTCTACATTCCCCGCTCTGCCGCTGCACTGGCGCAGACGCTGGAGCTGCTGGACGAGATGCTGCGCCTGGCGCCGCTGTATCTGCTTGCCTGCGACATGTCGGAGCAGGCGGTGGTCACCTCCTTTGAGGCGATGACGGGGCGGCCGTATCCTGCCGGGGAGGCGAAGGCATGAGCAAGCGCACCATCGAGGAGACGTTGGCCTGCGAGGGCGTATACGCCAGTCCCACCCGGGGCGTGAGTATGAGGCCCATGCTGCGGCAGGGGAAGGATCGCATCATTCTGGTGCCGGCGCAGGGGCGGCTGGGGAAATACGACGTGCCCCTTTACCGCCGGGGCAAGGACTACGTGCTGCACCGCATCGTCAAGGTGCGGCCGGAGGATTACGTGGTGCTGGGCGACAACTGCGTGGCGCTGGAATACGTGAAGGACGAGCAGATCGTGGGGGTGCTGACCGGATTTTACCGGGGCACACGGTACGTGGACGCGAAAAACCGGCTGTATCGGGGCTACGCCGCCCTGTGGCAGCTCACGTGGCCGTGGCGGCGCCTCCGGTGCCGGATCAGGCGACTGGGCGGCAGGGTGCTGCGCTTTTTGGGTTTGCGAAGAAAACAGGAGAACAGGGGGAATCGGAGATGAAACTGAAAAAGGGCTTCGTCAGCCGTCAGGTGGCGGGCCGGTGGCTGCTGGTGGCCGTGGGCAGCAACGATTTTTCCGGCTTCGTGCAGGGAAATGAGACCACCGGCTTCATCGCGGACGTGCTGCAAAAGGACGTGACCGAGGACGAGATCGTGGAGGCCGTGTTCCAGCGGTACGACGCCGACCGGGAGACCATCCGCGCCGACGTGCGCCGGGTGCTGGACGAGCTGCGCCGCATCGGCGCTTTGGACGAGTAACGCGCCGCTTGGCTATGGGGAAGAATACCCACGTGCTGCGCTGGCTGGTGCGCAGCGTGAAAAAGCGGCTGGTGGCGCTGATTGCCATGACACTGCTGCAGGCCGGCAGCGCCTATTTGAGCGTACGCTTTGCCCTGGGCAGCCGCGCCGTGATCGACAGCGCCACCGGCAGCTCCGGCGATGCTTTTGTGCCGGCGGTGATCCGCCTTGCGTGCTTGATCGTGGGCATCGTCGCCCTGCGGGTGCTGCAGCGGCACCTGCGGGACAACACCGAGGCAAAGCTGGACCGGGACTGGAAGCGAAAGCTGTTCCATCTGGTGCTGCAGGGGGAGTATCCGGCGGTGTCGGCCTATCACAGCGGCGAGCTGATCAGCCGGCTGAATACCGACGTGACCATCGTGGACGACGGGTTGGTCAGCGTGCTGCCGAACCTGACATCCATGGTCACCCGGCTGGTGGCGGCGGTATGGGTCATGGCGGGCATGGAGCCCCGGTTCACGCTGGCGCTGATGGGCGGCGGCGTGCTGGTGGTGCTGGGCACGGGCGCACTGCGCCGCGCCGTCAAGGAGCTGCATAAAAAAGTGCGGGCCGCCGACGGGCGTCTGGCGGGCTTTTTGCAGGAGAGCATCGAAAAGCTGCTTTTGGTGCAGGCCATGGACGTGACGGAGGAAACGGAACGCCGCGCCGACGTGCTGCTGAAGGAGCGGTTCGCCCTGCAGCGTCGGCGCAAGAACCTGAGCCTGATGGCAGGCACGGCGGTGAGCGCGCTGTGCTTCGCGGCGGAGTTCGCCGCGCTGGTCTGGTGTGCCTATCGTTTGCTGCACGGCCAGATCACCTTCGGCACGCTGACGGCGGTGATGCAGCTGGTGGCACAGCTGGAAGGGCCGCTGGTCAACATGTCCGGCGTGCTGCCCAAGTACATTGCCATGACGGCCAGCGCCGAGCGGCTGATGGAGCTGGATGCGCTGAAGACCGAGCCGGCACCCTCACTGGACGGTGGGGAGCTGTATCGCCGCATGAGCGCCCTGACCGCGCGGGAGCTGTCCTTCTCTTACGGGGAGGAGGAGCTGCTGCACCGGGTGGACTTTTCCCTGCCCAAGGGCAGCTTTACGGCGGTGACCGGCGCCTCCGGCATCGGCAAATCCACCCTGTTGAAGCTGCTGCTGGGCATCTATACTCCCACCGGCGGCGAGCTGGTGGCCGAGTGCGGCGGGGAGAGCGTACCCATCAGCCGCGCTACCCGCAGGCTGTTTGCCTACGTGCCGCAGGGCAATCTGCTTTTCAGCGGCACACTGCGGGAAAACCTGTTGATCACCCGGCCGGACGCCGATGAGGAGGACATAGAGAAGGCGCTGCACGTCAGCGCGCTGGACGACGTGGTGGCCCAGCTTCCGCTGGGGCTGGACACGGTGCTGGGCGAGAACGCCGCAGGCTTTTCCGAGGGGCAGGCCCAGCGGCTGAGCATCGCCCGCGCCGTGATCAGCGGCGCGCCGATCCTGATCCTGGACGAGGTGACCTCCGCGCTGGATCCCCAGACCGAGCGCACCGTGCTGGAGCGGATCGCCGCCATGGAGGGGCGCACCTGCATCGCCGTGACCCACCGCAGCGCCGCGCTGGAAACGGCTACACTGCAGCTTCACTTTGCCGCCGGGGGCGTGACGCTGTCACCGGTGGAGCATTCCGACCGGGGCGTGACGCTTTGACGGAAACCGATCTGACACAAGACCGACCGCGAGAGCGGTCGGTTTTTGTTTTGCTTTTTGCGGGAGCAAAGAGAGACGGCGGCAACCGCAACGGCACAAGATTGTCATATTTTTCGCAATCTCCCTGTGAAACATTGTCAAAACATGACCACATGACCATTTGTTTTGCGCAGTTTGTACAGTTTTGATGTGATTTTTATGTAACAGATGTGTATAGACAAATTTGTGAAAAAAGTTATCATTTTAGTATAAGGCAAAATCTGCGAAGCCGCGGAGCCATGCCCCGGTGACAGGCCACGCGGAACGCAAAAAACGAGGAGGAAGGAACATGAAGAAACGACTGTTATCGTGGCTGATGGTATGCGCCATGCTGGTCAGTCTGCTGCCGGTGATCGCAACGGCAGAGGACGCTGTGGCCTTTGTGGGCGAAGATGGCTACGCCACGCTGGCGGAGGCAGTGGAGGCCGCCGGCGCCGGAGATACCATCACGCTGAAGGGCGACGTGGAGATCGCTGCCCCCATTACGGTCGACAAAGATCTGACGATCGAGGCCGATGGGGATCGCACGATCTATCAGGCCGCCAACATCGCTTCGCTGTTTACCATCAACGGCGGTGCGGTAGCAACCACCATCACGGTGGCGTTTTCCGCCCCGGATGGGCACTATCTGACCTTCTCCGGTAAGAACGGAGGCACGCAATATACGGCGAACTCCGCCATGCTGTACATCCGCTATGCCAACGTGACGGGCACCAACCTGAAGTTCGTTGACGGCAACGGCGGATCCAACGCCGCTGCGGTGAACATCGCGGCGGGCAGCTTCACCATGAACAACTGCCACATCCAGCGGTGCACCTCGGCGTCCACATCCTACGGCGGAGTGATGTACGTCACGTACGCCAATAAGACCAGCGGCGTGGTGACCATGAACGGCGGTTCGGTGACAGACTGCTCCAGCTCGTCCGGCCTGAGCCTCGTGCAGGTGGCGCAGGGCGGCAGCGGCGCCTACGCCGGCATTTTCAACGGCAACGGCACGACATTCTCCCACAACACCGTCACCGGCGGCCCGCTGATCAAGGTCAACGGCAAGGTGGCGCTGGACGGGTGCAGCTTCTCTGAAAACACCGCGTCCTACGCCGTGCTGACGGGCAACACCTATTTCGCCGCCGGACGCACCGTTGCCAACTGCACCTTTGACACGGAGCAGGAGGACACCCTGTCCGGCAACATCACCGCCACCGACAACACCTTCCCTGTGCCTGAGACCGTGGTGGCCAAGATCGGCGAGCAGGGCTTTTCCACGCTGGCCGGCGCTGTGGCGGCGGCTTCTGCCGGTGACGTGATCACGCTGGTGGATGACGCGGAGCTGAGCGCCCGGCTGACCATCGACAAGGCGCTGACCATTGAGACTGACGGCGTGGCAGACCGCACCATCCGGGCGGCAGACGCTATCAATCAGCACATGATCTACGTGGGCGGCAGCGCCAAGAGCGCCTTTACCATGACCTTCCGGGGCAGCGAGGGCAGCCGGCTGATCATTGACGCCGACGGGAATGCCGCCCGCGCCGCGCTATGTGTAGAAAAGGCGGATGCCGTGTTGAGCTGCGTGAATATCATCAACGGCAGCAGCACCAGCGGCAGCCATTGCGGTGGCCTGTACGTTACCAACGGTGTGGTGACTGCGGATCACGTGATCCTGCAGAACAACCAGACCACCGCCACCGGCGGGTACGGCGGCGCGGTGCATATTACCGCCACCGGCGGATTGTTCATGACCAACTGCGCCGTTACCGGCAACACCGCCGTGAACGAAACGGCCAAGGGCAGCGACGGACACAGCATCATCCGCGTCAACGGCGATTTCTCCGCCACGGACTGCGTGTTCACCAATAACACGGTGTTCATCAACGACGGCAGCACCTATTACACCAGCGACCAGACGACGCTGCGTACAAACGGTTATATCATTTCCGCCGCCAACGACACCGACACCTATACCCGTCTGATCCAAAACTGCGTGTTCGACACCACGGAGAAGACGGCGGTGGATGTGACCAACGGCATGGTATGGGTGCTGCGGGGCAACATCTACGCCGACGCGGGCCGCACCTCCGGCAGCCAGACGGTGCTTGCCGCCCTGCCGGATCTGTCCGTGATGGACGCGGACGCGGTCCTCTACGGATATCTGACCAACGGCTCTGACAAGACCGGCAATTCCCCTGCAAGCGGCGAGACCGAGGAGATCACCTGGCGGCTGACCGGCGGGGACAAAGTGACTGCCGACTACGCCGCCTACACCGCGGCGCTGGAGGGCGCGGGCTATACCGCCTATACCTCCAACACCATCGGCGCCAACCTG
>JAFTBL010000101.1 GCA_017455225.1 Oscillospiraceae bacterium | reverse complement strand
TCTGAAATGGACTGCACCGCCTGACGCAGCACGTCGACCGCGATCTCAAAGGCGTTGGCAAAGGTGATCTTCTCATCGGTGGCGTACTTGAGCCGCTCGTTGGGAATGATGACCAGCGAATCCACCTTGCCCCGCAGCTCCTCGATGCCCTGCTCGGCCTGGGTCATGCGCTTGCGGCCCTCAAAGGCAAAGGGCTTGGTGACCACGCCCACGGTCAGAATGCCCATCTCACGGGCGGCCTCGGCCACCACGGGGGCAGCGCCGGTACCGGTGCCGCCGCCCATGCCGGCGGTGATGAACACCATGTCGGTGTTCTCCAGCGCCTTGCTGATCTGGCTGCGGCTTTCCTCCGCCGCCTTGCGCCCCACCTCCGGGTTGGCGCCGGCACCCTTGCCGGCGGTCAGCTTTTCGCCGATCTGGATCTTATAAGTTGCGCTGGAGGCGTTGAGCACCTGCTTATCCGTATTCACCGCCACGAACTCCACACCCTTGGCGCCGGAGCGTACCATGCGGTTGACCACGTTGTTGCCGCCGCCGCCTACGCCTACTACCTTGATGATATCAACGTTCTCTACGCCTGTTTCCAATCCAAAAGCCATGACGGTTCCTCCTGCTATCTCTTGTAGTAAAAAGACGAATTAGCTGTTTTATACCCCAACATAAAGTGGTTTAGTATATTGTATTACGGAAAACGCCGCAGGTCAAGTGTCCTGCGGCGTTTTCTATGAAAAAATTTGTCAATCCGGAATAAAATTCACCTTTTGATCCTGCATCATGTTGATGGTGCCGTGCTCGTTGTTTTCCAGCCGTTCCACCACCGCCTGCAGATAGTTCATTTTATAATCCATATCCGCGTCCCATGGCAGCAGCACAGTGAACCGATCCAGATACCGCAGCGTGACGGCGGAGGCGTCGTCCAGTTGGATCTGCTGCACGTTCTCCAGCATTTCCTTGCTGCGCAGCTGCTCCAGCAGCGCCAGCATGCGCCCGCAGGCGTATTCCTGTCCCTCTGCCGCCGCGACCGTCTGCCCTACCTGCGGCTCCAGCAACGTCAACCCCGTAATGCGGGTGTGGCCCTCAGCGCTCTGTGCGGTGTCCACGATCTTGCCGGTGCCGGACAGCAGCCACACCGTGCCCTCTTGCTCTACCGCCGCCGTAGCATGGCATTCGGTGACGGTGATCCGCAGCGTGCTGGGCAGAGACCGGGTGATCTGCACCGATTCCACGTAGCTCAGCATGCCGGTGATACGAGAGGCCACCGCGTATTTATCCATCAGGATCAGATTGCTTCCCAACTGGACCCCGCTGGCGTCCGCCACCTCCTGCTGGGTGTAGCGCTCCGCGCCGGAAATCTCCACTCGCTCAACCTTGAAAAACAGCACCAGCGCGGCGATGATGGCGCCGCAGATCAGCAAAAACGCCAGCAAACGGTAGAGGAAGGACAGCCTTCCCCTGCCGTTTCTTCGGTTGCGTCTTCTGCGTCTTGCCATATCGCGCTCCTATCGTTCCAGCTCTTGTATCATGCCGCCCAGTCGGCGCAGGTCGCCTGCCAGGTCGTCGTATCCTCTTTGAATATGCCCGATCTGCCGGATCAGCGTTTCGCCCTCTGCCTGCAGCGCCGCCACTGCCAGCGCCGCTCCGCCCCGCAGATCGGTGCAGCGGACGGGCGCGCCGTACAGCCGCCGGACGCCGCACACTACCGCCACGCGGCCCTCCAGCCGGATATCGGCACCCATGCGCAGCAGCTCCGCCACGTGGCGATAGCGGCTCTGGAACATGTTCTCTACGAACATGGTGGTGCCGCTTGCCCGCAGAAGCGACGCCATCAGCACCGCCTGCGCGTCCGTGGGAAAGCCGGGATAGGGGGCCGTACGGATCGGGCCTACGCTCTGCAAGCGCCCCGTTGAGCGCAGGCGAATGCCCCGTTCCTCGCAGCGAACGTCGCAGCCGGCCTGCTGCAGCGCCGTGGTCACCGTGGAAAGATGGCGGTAATCCACCCCGCGCACCAGCACGTCGCCGCCGGTGGCGGCCGCCGCGGAAAGGTATGTAGACGCGGCGATCCGGTCGCCGATACATCGGTGTCGGCACCCGTGCATCCGCTGCCCGCCCTCCACGATCACCGTGGAGGTGCCGGCGCCGTGGACGTTGGCACCCATTTTCCGCAGGAACTGCTGGAGATCCACGATCTCCGGTTCCCGCGCTGCGTTGGAAATCACCGTAGTGCCCCGGGCTCCGCAGGCCGCCAGCATGGCGTTTTCCGTGGCGCCTACGCTGGGCAATGCCAGCACCAGCTCCGCCCCGCGCATGCCGATGCCCCGGCAGGAGAGGGCGCCGCTCTGCTCCTCCACCCGGGCGCCCAGCGCCCGCAGCGCGGAAAGATGCAGGTCGATGGGGCGGGGCCCCAGCTCACAGCCGCCGGGATAGCTCAGCTCCGCCTGACCGCACCGGCTGAGGATGGCGCCCAGAAAGATCACCGAGGAGCGCATCCGGCGCATCAGCTGCTCCGGGATATCCCAGCGGCGCATGGGGGCGCTGTCTACCGCCAGATCGCCGCCCTGCCACCAGACCCGGCAGCCCAGATGCCGCAGGATCTGGGCGCTGGCCTCCACGTCCGTCAAACGGGGGCATCGCTCGATCACGCAAACGTCGCCGCAAAGCAGCGTTGCCGCCAAGATGGGCAAGACGCTGTTTTTCGCGCTTTGCACCGTCAGCTCTCCGCGAAGCGGCCTGCCGCCCCGCACCGAGATCACCTTCATTCTCCACCCTGCCTTTCATCGCTTTTTCAAGCCATTCTATGCAGGGCCGCGCGGCGAAGGTTACCGCACCAGCTTCATCAGCGTTTCATAGATCCGATCCGAGGCGTCCCGGATCCCCAGCGACGCCATCGCCCGCCCCATGGCGGCGCGGCGTCCGTCGTCGGCCAATATCCCGCACACGGCGTCGTACAGTGACGAGCCGGTGCATTCCTTTTCCCGCAGCACCACCGCGCCTCCGGCGCGCTCCAGCGCACGGGCGTTCTTATCCTGATGGTCGTTGGTCACGTAGGGCGACGGCACGATCACCGCCGGCACGCCCAGCGCCGTGATCTCGCTGACGGTGGAGGCGCCGGCGCGGCAGATCACCAGATCGGCGGCGCACATCAAAAGGGGCATATCGTGGATATACTCCCGCACGTCCAGCCGGGGCGTCTGATCCAGTCCCTCCGCCGCCATGGTCTGACGCACCGCGTCCCAGCTGCGGCTGCCCACCGCGTGGACGTGGTGGAAGGGCTGGCCGTCCGACCGCGCGCGGCGGAAGAAGTCCAGCATTTTTTCATTCATCAGCGAGGCGCCCAGGCTGCCCCAGAAGGACACCACCAGCGGCCTCCCATCCTCCAGTCCCAGCTTCTGCCGCGCCTGTTCCCGGCTGAGCGCGAAGAATTCGCCCCGCACCGGGGTGCCCGTCACCGCCACCTTTTCGGGATGGCGATAGTGCTGGCGGCACTCCTCAAACCCCACCATGATGCGCCCGGCGTAGGGTTCCAGCAGCTTGGTGGTCAGGCCCGGCACGATGTTGGACTCGTGCACCGCCGTGGGAACGCCCGCTCGGGCAGCGGCGCGGATGATGGGATAGCTGGCATAGCCGCCGGTGCCCACTGCCAGATCCGGCCGGAAGGAGCGAAGGATCTCCTTCGCCTGCCGACGGGAGGTGACCATGGTCTTGAGCGTGTGCAGATTGTGCGCGATCTCCGCCGGAGCGAAGGAGCGGTGAAAATTGGAGATCTCCACGCCCCGGAAGGCGTAGCCGCTCTTCTCCACCAGCGAGCGCTCCATGCCGTCCGGGGTGCCCACGAACAGCACCTGCGCGTCCGGCTGCTTTTCCTTGATATAACCCGCCAGCGCCAGCGCCGGGTTCACGTGCCCGGCGGTGCCGCCGCAGGTAAAGATCACCCTCATAGCCTGCACCTACCCGTTTCTCGGCGCCGGGATCTGCCGCGATACGCTGAGCACAAGTCCCATTTCCACCAGCTGCAGCGCCAGCGCCGTGCCGCCGTAGCTGAAAAACGGCAGGGAGATGCCGGTGGCCGGCACCAGCCCGCTGACCACGGCCACGTTCAAAAACACCTGCAGCGCGATATGGGTCACCACGCCCACCACCATCAGCGCGCCGAAGCGGTCGCGGGCGTGGAGCGCGATCCAGAAGCCGCGGATGATCAGCAGGGCGAAGATCAGCAGGATCACGCAGGCGCCGATCAGACCCAGCTCTTCGCACACGATGGCGAAGATGCAGTCGTTATGCTCCTCCGGCAGGTACAAAAACTTCTGCCGGCTCTTGCCCAGACCCACGCCCAGCAGTCCGCCGGAGCCAATGGCGATCAGGCTTTGCACCATCTGGTAGCCGTCGTCGGAGGCGTCCAGCCACGGATTGTGCCACATGGCGATGCGGTTGGCGCCGTAGGAGATGACGCCCTTTTCCACCAGCTTGACGTACAAAAACGCCGCCGCGCTGACGCCGCCCAGACCCGCCGCCACCAGCCAGCCCTGAATGCCGCCCACGATCATCATCACAATGCCCGTGCCCACGATGAGGATGGTGCCGGACAGATGCGGCTCCAGCATCATCAGAATGGCGATCGCGCCCAGCACCGCCGCATAAGGCCAGATGCCGTAGCGCCACGTCAGCATTTTGTCCTTCTTTTTGGAAATGCTGTCGGCAAAATACAGGATCACGCCCAGCTTGGCGATCTCCGAGGGTTGAAAACGAAACTCCGTGCCGGGAACGCCCAGCCAGCGGGTGGCGTTGTTTACCGTCACGCCCACGCCGGGAATGATGACCAGGATCAGCAAAAACACGGAAAAGCCTAGCAGCAGCATGGCGGCGCCGCGCCAGCGCTGGTAGTTGACCTTGGCGAAAAAGAACATGGCCGCCGTGCCCAGCAGGGCGAAGATGGCCTGCCGCTTGAAATAGTATGCCGGATCGCCGGACTCGTAATACGCCGAGGGGAAGCTGGCGGAAAACACCATCACAAGGCCGATGGCCGTCAGCAGCAGCGTCAGCAGCAGGAAGGGCAGATCCATCTTGCCCTTGGACGCTTCGTAGCTCTTCCTCTCCGTCTCCTTGCGGCGGCGCATCAGTTCCTTTTGCGCGTGGTATTCCTCCCGCGTCACGCTGTTCCCCTCCTTTCTGCTGATATTATGTAAACCTTACAGCCCAAAGCGATCCATCACGCCCAGATACGCCAGCAGGCAGAATACGGCGCTGACCGCCGTGAACACCGCCACGATCTTGGTCTCCTTCCAGCCGCACGTCTCAAAATGATGGTGCAGCGGCGCCATTTTGAACACGCGCTTGCCGTGGCTGAGCTTGAAATAGCCCACCTGAATGATGTCGCTCAACGTTTCGCACAAATACACGAAGCCCACCAAAATCAGCACCAGCGGCATATCGTAGGCAAAGGCCAGCGCCGCCACCGCGCCGCCCAGAAACAGCGACCCGGTATCGCCCATGAACACCTTGGCAGGGAAATGGTTGTACACCAAAAAGCCCAGCAGACCGCCCGCCATGGCGGCGCCGAACACGCCCAGCTGCAGGTAGCTTTCGCCCCAGCGCCAGCCGATGACGGCGAAAAACAGCGCCACCGGCACCGAAACGGAGCTGCTCAGGCCGTCCAGTCCGTCGGTGATGTTCACGGCGTTCACCGTGCCCACGATGACGAAGGCGGCGAAGATCAGATACACGATCCACGGGCAGACGAGCTGCGTGTTGAAAAACGGGACGTACAGGTTGGGGCTGAGCAGGCCCTCATACCGCATCAGACACAAAAATGCCACTGCCGCCGCCAGCTGCAAAAGGAACTTCTGCAGCGCCGTCAGCCCGGTGTTGTGGTGGTTTTTCACCTTTTGATAATCGTCGATGAAGCCGATGACGCCGTAGACCAGCGCGAACAAAAACACGTACAGATGGGCAAGATCGCCCTCCGTCATCCGCCGCCAGCCGGCCGCCAGAATGGCCACGCCGATGCCGATCATGAACATCAGCCCGCCCATAGTGGGGATGCCCTGCTTGTTCATGTGCCACGTGGGGCCGATCTCCTTGATGCTCTGCCCCGCCTTCAGCTTTACCAGCATGGGGATCAGCAGCTTGCCCGCCGCCGCCGTCACCAGCAGACTCACCGCCATTGCAACGATCATTGTCACCATTGTAGCTCCTCCCGCCCCGAAAGGGGCGCTTCCTTCGTTATTCCTGTGCCAGAAAGTCCGCCACGATCTCCCGCTCGTCCAGGTGGCGCTTCACGCCGCCGACTTCCTGATAATCCTCATGTCCTTTGCCGCACAGGGCAATCACGTCGCCGGGGCGGGCGTTTCGCAGCGCGTAGCGGATCGCCTCCGTCCGGTCCGGCACCACCCGGTACGTGCCTCCCGCCATGCCGGCAGTCACCTCGGCGATGATATCCTCCGGCCGCTCGGAGCGGGGGTTATCTGAGGTCACCACCGAAAAATCGGCATATCGCGCCGCGATGGCGCCCATCTGCGGTCGCTTCGTCCTGTCCCGGTCGCCGCCGCAGCCGAACACCGCCACGGTGCGCCCCTCGGCAAAGCCCCGCACCGTTTTCAGCACGTTCTCCAGCGCGTCCGGCGTGTGGGCGTAGTCAATCAGCACCGTATAGTCCCGGCCCGGCGTGTCCAGCACCTCCATGCGCCCCTTCACGCCTGGAAAATCCGCCAGCGCGGCGGCGCTTTCCGCCGCACTCACGTCCTGTGTCAGGCAAACCGCCATGGCGCCCAGCGCGTTGTACACGGAAAAGAGTCCCGGCAGCCGGAGGCGCACCGGCACGCTCTCGCCGTCCACGGCGGCGGTGAAGGTCACGCCCCGCGCCGTCTGGCACACGTCCAGTGCCCGAAGCTGCGCCCCGTCGGCGAGCCCGTAGGACACGGCGCTCCCGCCGCGAAAACGGCGCAGCACCCGCTCGTGCCACGGATCGTCCCGGTTATACGCGGCGGCGGCACAGCTTGCAAACAGCAGTGCCTTGTCGTCGCAGTAGCGCTCCATGGTCAGGTGATAATCCAGATGGTCCCGGGTCAGATTGGTAAACAGTCCCGCCGCGAAGGACAGGCCCCATGTGCGATCCTGCGCCAGCGCGTGACTGGACGCTTCCATGACCGCGTGGGTGCAGCCCTCGTCCGCCATGGTGCGCAGCAGCGCCTGCAGGTCGTAGGACTCCGGCGTGGTGCGCTGCGCCGGCAGCTCCCGGTCGCCCACCACGGTGCGGATGGTGCCCACGACACCCACCCTGGCGGGGCGGGTCTTCTCCAGTATATGGCGGATGAGATAGGTGGAGGTGGTCTTGCCGTTGGTGCCGGTAACAGCCAGCAGGGTCAGCGCGTCGGCAGGATGGCGAAACCAGTTGGCACTGACCTGCGCCAGCGCCTGATGCACCGACGGCACCACCGCCGCCGGCCACCCCTCGCCGGGAAGCGAACGGCACAGGGCGCACACCGCGCCCCGGGCAAACGCCTCACGCAGATGGGTCGCGCCATCCTCCTTCGTTCCCGGCACCGCTGCGAACAGCCACCCCGGCTCCACAGCCCGGGAGTCGTAGGCAACGCCCCGGATCTCCGTGTCCGGCCCGGCTGTCAAGGCGTAGACCTGTACGCCCGCCAGCAGTTCCTTTAATTTCATATAGCATCCCCCTTTTCTCCGTTGAAACCTGCTCGGGTGCGTTCTCCGGAGTAAAGGGGCGGTACTTGCGTCAGTCCTGTACGGTGTGGTCGCCCAGCTGCACGGTGATGACCGTACCCGCCGGCAGCTGCGTGCCCGCCTCCTCTGACTGGCTGACCACCCGGACGGCGTCGTTGCCGTTGTCGGTGGTACCGGTGAAGCGGATCAGAAGTCCTGCGTTGGCGGTGACGGTGTTGGCGTCCACCGCAGTGCGTCCGATCAACTGAGGCACGATGCACAAGGCGTCGGACTTTTCCTCCCCGGCATACAGGATCACCGTGGATTTGCCGGGGATGATGGCGCCGCCTAACGGCGTCTGGTCGGTGATCTCGCCGCCGCTGCCGATGATGCGGCTGCCGAAGCCGCGATCCTTCAGCCGCTGCTGCGCCTCCGCCACAGTCATGCCCACTACGTTGGGTACGGTGGTATCCGCGCCTAGCAGTTCCTCGGCGGAGTAGGAGGGCTCGATGCCAAGATAGGGCAGGATCTCACTCATGATCTGACCCGACATGGGGGCCACCATGTTGCCGCCGGAGGGATAGGTGCCCGTGTTCCGTCCGGGGGTATCCAGCGTGATGAGCATGATGACCTGCGGATCGTCCGCCGGGGCAAAGCACAGGAAGGACACGATCATCTCGCTGGTCTTGCCACTGGCGTCGCGCTTATCGGCCGTGCCGGTCTTGCCGCCGATGCGGTAGCCCGCCACCTGCCCGTTGCGGCCGGTGCCGTTGGTGACCACGTACTCCAGACACTCCCGCACCTTGGCGCTGGTGGCCTCGCTGATGACCTGGCGCACCGGCGTGTCGTCGTGCTGCCAGATCACGTTGCCGTCCTGGTCCAGCTTCTGCTCCACCAGATAGGGCGTGTGGAGATAGCCGCCGTTGACACACGCCGCCTGCGCGCTGATCAGCGCCAGCGGCGTGACGCTGAAGTTCTGGCCGAAGGCGTAGCAGGCCAGATCCAGCTCGTTGAAATCGTCCTCCGGCTTGAAGATGCTGGCGGCCTCGCCGCCCAGGTCCACCCCGGTGGGGGACATCAGTCCGAAGGAGCGCATATACTCATAGAACTTGGTGCGTCCCAGCTTCAGCCCGTAGGTGATAAAGGCGGGGTTGCAGGAATGGGCGGCGGTCTCCTTCAGCGTCTGAAAACCGTGGGTGGCGGTGCAGTGGATGGTGGCGTCCAGCACGCGGATGCCGCCCTGACAGGTGTAGGTGGTGTTCATGTCGATCACACCCTCCTCCAGGGCAGAGGACAAGGTGAGGATCTTGAAGGTGGAGCCGGGCTCATACACCTCGTTGATCGACTTGTTCCACCATTGGCGCAGCTGCATATCCGCCAGTGTGGTCTCGCCTTTTTCAATGGCGGCCAGCATGTCCGGATCCTGAATTTCGGAAAAATGGTTCAGGTCGTAATTGGGGTAGGACGCCATGGCCAGAATGGCGCCGGTCTTGGCGTTGAGCACGATGCCCTGCCCGCCCAGCTTCGCCTCATACTTGTCGGCGATCTCCTTGAGTCCCTTTTCCAGATAGTATTGCACGGTGGCATCCAGCGTCAGCACCAGATCGTTGCCGTTTTCCGCCTCGAAATACTGCTCGTAGCCGTAAAGCATTTCGTTGCCGGCGTTGTCCTCCGCGGTGATGACCAGCCCGGTCTTGCCCTCCAGATCCTCCTCATACTGAGCCTCCAGCCCGTAAAGGCCCACGTTGTCGTCGCCGACGAAGCCCAGCGCGTGGGAGGCCAGCGTGCTGTAAGGATAGTACCGCTTGGCGTCGGTCACCAGATAGACGCCGGTCACGTCGTGGGCGTTGATATACTCCCGCACCTGATTGGCCACGTCCTCGTCCGCCCGGAGCTTGATGACCTCATATTGGGAGTCGGTGCGGTCCATGCGGCGGCGCACATTTTCCTCGTTCACGCCCAGGATCTGCGCCAGATCCGCCGCCAGCGTGTCCTTGTTCCAATCCAGCTTTTCCTCCGGCTTGGTCGCCTCGTCGCTTTCCTTCAGGGCGCGGTCGATCTCCAGCGGGGAAAGGAACACCGTTTCCGCCGTGGCGGAAATGGCGAGTATGTTGCCGTTGCGGTCATAGATGGTGCCACGGGAGGCGGACACGGTGGTGCTGCGGGTCTGCTGGCTCACCGCCAGCTTCTGCAGCTCCTCGTGGCGGGTGATCTGCAGCTGATAGAGCTTGGCGAACAGCAGCAGAAAAACCCCCACGCCCAACACCAGCATGAGGATAAACGTGCGCTGCTGAATGACCCGGTTGGCCCGGCGCACTTGTTCGCTTTTGCGGTTGACGTTTTCTGCCACGACAGTCTCCTTTTCACGCCGAAGGCGGTGCATCGTGCCAACAGCTTATACCAAACGAAGGAGCAAGAAGTCCCCTTCTTACTCCTTTCGCTTTATGACTTCCCGGCCGGCGATATTACTATATGGCGCGGCTCAGCGAAAATATTCCACCAGAGCGGAAAAGCCCTCCTCGATTTGCTGACTCAGCTCGCTCAGCAGGCCGCCTGCACCGCCGCGGTACACCACCGCCGTGTCTGCGCCGCTCAGGTCAATATATTCGATCTGTGCAGAGGTGGGCTTGCTCATGCCCAGCGCCTCCGCCGTTTCCTTCACGGTGGTCAGGTCGAAGGTCTGCTCATACTTGGTCAGAAGCGACACGTGCTCCTCGTTCAGCACCGCCAGCTCCGCCTTCATGTCCGACACGGCGCCGGACACGGTGGTCAGGTGCACGTAGCCCATGATCAGCAGCGCCAGCATGGCCACGATGACGGTCACGCCGCCCAGCACCAGCGGCGAGGTACGGCGGGCAGGCTGCGCCTCCGGGGCAGCCTGCGCCTGCACGGCGCGGCGCGGTTTGGGGGCAGGACGCTCCTCCCGCTCTTCCATGCGCCCCGCCTCTTCCAATTGCCGCTCGCGGGCCAGCGCGTCCAGATCGTATGCAAGGCTGCCGTAGGTGGCGGCAGTGGGTCTTCTGCGTGTTTGTGCCATAGGAACGTCCTCCTTTCACAGCTTCTCCGCCACACGCAGCTTGGCGCTGCGGGCGCGGGGGTTATAGGTCAGCTCCGCGGGGCCGGCGGTGACCGGCTTGCGGGTGATCAGCTTCATGCGCGGCTTCTTGCCGCATACACAGACCGGGAATTCCGGCGGGCAGGTGCAGCCAGTGGCCAGCTCCTGCATGGTTTTTTTGACGATGCGATCCTCCAGCGAGTGGAAAGAGATCACCGCCAGACGTCCGCCCGGCGCCAGCGCCTCGCACGCGCCCTGCAGCATGGGGCTCAGCGCGTCCAGCTCACCGTTGACGGCGATGCGGATGGCCTGAAAGCTGCGCTTGGCCGGGTGCTGCTTTTCCCGCAGTGCCTTGGCGGGCATGGTGCCGCGGATCAGCTCCGCCAGCTCCAGCGTGGTGCGGATGGGCTTTTCCTATATGCATGACGCACCCCTGGATATGCGCATGGATCGCACGGCGGCGCTGACCGCCTGCGACGTGGTCAATACGTGGAGCTTTGAAGAGCTGCGGCGCATCCTCTGGGAATACGGTGAGGAGCGGTATGC
>JAFTBL010000100.1 GCA_017455225.1 Oscillospiraceae bacterium | reverse complement strand
CCTTGAACTGGTCGAGGAAGTGGTTGATGAGATAGGCCCGCTGCTTTTTGTCGGTGGTCTTTTGCAGCAGGTGGCGCATCAGCAGCACCTCGTTGCAGGTGGAGGCCACCTCCGCCACGAAGATCACGTAGTCGGAGGTATTGACGGGCTGATACTTGGTGGAGTGATAGCTGTGCAGGGCGTGGCCCATCTCATGGGCCAGCGTGAACTGGCTGTCCAGATTGTCCTTGTGGTTCAGCAGCACGTAGGGGTGGGGCACGCTGTTGCCGGAGGAGTAGGCGCCGCCCCGCTTGCCCACATTCTCATACACGTCGATCCAGCGGTGGTCGAAGCCCTCCTTCAAAAGGGCGGTGTAGTCCTCGCCCAGCACCGCCAGCGCCTCCAGCACGGTGGCCTTGGCCTGCTCGTAGGTGATGGCGGCGTCGGCGTCGGGCACGATGGGGGTGTACACGTCGTACATGTGCAGCTCGTCCACGCCCAGCATCCTCCTGCGCAGCGCCACGTAGCGGTACATCTTGTCCAGATTGGCGTGCACCGCCTCGATCAGGTTGAGATACACGTCCGTGGGCACCTCGGTCTCGTCCAGCGCGGCGGAAAGCGTGCTGTCATAGCCCCGGGCGTCGGCGAAAAACCGCAGGCTCTTGAACTGGGCGTCCAGCGTGGCGGCCACGGTGTTCCTGAACTCGCCCATGCGCTTGTAGTAGGCTTCAAACGCGCTGCGCCGCAGCACCCGGTCGTCCGACATCAGCAATGGCACGAAGGTGCCGTCGGTCAGCTGATGGGTCTTGCCGGCGCCGTCGGTCACGTCGGGGAAGGTGAGATCCGCGTCCCGGAAGGTGGAGCTGATGCGGTCGGGCGCGCCGGCCATCTCGCCGGCGGCGGCCAGCAGCCGTTCCTCCGCGCCGGAGAGGATGTGCTCCTTGCGGCGGCGGATCTGGTAGATGCTGCGGCGATAGGTCTCCAGCTCCGGCTGGGCGGCGTAGAATAGGTTCAGCGTGTCCTCGTCGATGGCCATGATCTCGGGCGTGGCGAAGGAGGCGGCGCTCTGGACGGCCACCAGCGTGCTCACGGCCTTGGAGCGCATGTCCTGATAGAGGCTGTTGCCGGTGTCCTCGTCGCCCTTGCAGTTGGCATAGCCGTACAGTCGCTGCAGGCGCAGGGACAGCCGGTCCTGCCCCCGGAACCAGCGCAGCAGATCCTCGGCGCTGCGGCCCAGCGTGCCCTGAAAGGCCGCCAGCTCCGCCGGTGCGGACTGCAGCGCCTCGTATTCCGCGCGCCAGCCCTCGTCGCCGTCGGGGAAGATGTCCAGCAGGTTCCAGGTCAGCTCCTCCGGCACCTCGCTGCGCTTGACAATGGGATGATCAGACATTGATCGTTACCTCCGTTTTGGAAAAAATAATTATGTAAGCAGTATATCACGGCCCGCGCCCGATGGCAAGAGCTTACCAAAGCCCCGCCAGCTCCCGCTCCAGTACGGCGGCAACGGCCTGCAGACCCTGCAGATCGCCGCCGGTGAACCGCCCGGGCAGGGGGCTGTCCACGTCCAGCACCGCCGTCACCCGGCCGCCGTCGTGCAGGGGGATCACCGCCTCGGAGCGGGAGGCGCTGTCGCAGGCGATGTGGCCGGGAAAGGCGTGCACGTCCCCCACCAGCTGCGCCTCGTCCCGCGCCGCCGCCGTGCCGCACACGCCCCGGCCCCAGCCGATCTCGATGCAGGCAGGCTTGCCCTGAAACGGGCCCAGCACAAGGGTCTGCCCCTCGGCAAGATAAAAGCCGACCCAGTTGATATCCTCCAGCGTCTGCCATAAGAGGGCGGCGGCGTTGGCCAGGTTGGCGGTCAGATGGGGCACGCCGCCGATCAGCCCCTGCAGCTGGGCGCAAAGCTGTGCATAATCCATGGTGCGACCTCCTGTCGTATAAGTTCAAATACAGAATAGAGGAAAACAGGGAAAAAGTAAATACCCCTGCCCCGCGCCGTCTGCAAAAAGCGGCGGGGGAGCGCGTTTTTCTCCTTGAAATAGGCGGATTTTTTTGCTATACTACCCTCGTATGACTATTGCTTGAAAAAACGAGGTGAACGGCTTGTATTTAAAGGCACTTGAGATACAGGGCTTCAAGAGCTTTCCCGATAAGACCGTGCTGAATTTCGGCGAGGACATCACCGCCATCGTGGGGCCCAACGGCTCCGGCAAGTCCAACATCTCCGACGCCATCCGCTGGGTCATGGGCGAGCAGAACAGCCGCCAGCTCCGGGGCGCCAAGATGGAGGACGTGATCTTCGGCGGCACGGAGAAGCGGGGGCCCATGGGCTTTGCCCAGGTCACGCTGATCATCGACAATACGGAGCATATTTTTCCCCGGGACGAAACGGAGGTGGCGGTGACCCGCCGCTATTACCGCAGCGGTGAGAGCGAGTATTACATCAACCGCCAGTCGGTGCGCCTGAAGGATGTGAACGAGCTGTTCATGGACACCGGCATGGGGCGTGAGGGCTACTCCATCATCGGGCAGGGCAAGATCGACGAGATCCTGTCCGTCAAGTCCGGGGAGCGGCGCGAGATCTTCGAGGAGGCGGCGGGCATTTCCAAATACCGCCACCGCAAGGAGGAATCGGAGCGCAAGCTGGCCCACACCGAGGAGAATCTGGTGCGCATCAACGACAAGATCGCGGAGCTTGAGCTGCAGGTGGAGCCTTTGCGCCGTCAGGCGGAAACGGCCAAGCGGTATCTGGTGCTGCGGGACGAGCTGCGCGTGCTGGAGATCAGCGTGTGGCTGGAGAACCTGCAGAGCCTGAAGACCGCCGCGCTGAAGCTGCAGGGCGATTTCGAGATCGCCAAATCGGACAAGGAGGCCGCCCGCGCCGCGCTGGACGCGGTGTACGCCGAGTCGGAGCAGTGCGCCGCGCAGGTGCAGGAGAACGACGTGGCGGCGGAGGCGCTGCGCGGTCAGCTGGCGGAGCTGGAGAGCGCCGTGGCGGAAAAAGACAGCGCCATCGCGGTGCTGACCACCGGCGTGGAGCACAACAACGAATCCCTGCGCCGTCTGGAGCAGGAGATGGCGGAGAGCAGCAGCCGCACGGAAAGTCTGCAGGAGCAGATGGACGCCAAGTCCCGCCGTCTGCAGGAGATCGAGGAGGAGAGCCGGACGCTGGAGGCGCAGGCCGCCGCCCTTTTGGAGCAGGTGCGCGCCGTGGCGGAGGGCAGCAGTGCCGCCGAGGCGTCGGTCTCCGCGCTGCAGGCGCAGGAGACGCTG
>JAFTBL010000099.1 GCA_017455225.1 Oscillospiraceae bacterium | reverse complement strand
GCCTCCACGGCGGCGGAGGACGAGCAGGATCTGTCCAAGGTGCGCCTGTCGCTGACCCTGTTCCGCGCCTACACGGAGGGCTTTTTGTCCCAGTGCGGTTCCAGACTGACGGACAAGGAGATCGAAACGCTGCCTCTGGGCGCCAAGCTGATGACGCTGGAGTGCGGCAGCCGCTTTCTGGCGGACTATCTCAACGGCGACAAGTATTTCCACGTCAAATATCCCGACCACAATCTGATCCGCTGCCGCACCCAGCTGAAGCTGGCGGAGGACATGGAACGCAAGTGGACGGAAATGCAGGAGATCGTCCGCCTCTGCGCCGCCGCCTGCGCACGGCGGTAACGGCGGGAAAGGAGACGCAATGAACTATCTGGGAATCGAGTATCAAATCAACTGCCGTCCCGTGCTGGACGACGGCTTTATTCCCTTTGGCGTGTGGATGGAGTCGTATCTCCGGGGCGCGAAGCAGCCCGTTGCCGTGGCTGTGGAGCGGGAGGGAGGACAGATCACCGTCCGCCGCGCCGCCATCTACGGCACGCCTGAGATGGCGCAGGCCGACCGCCGCTTTCTGGAGCGGTACGTGAAGTTCCTGCTGTGGTCGGTGGGCGGCTGGCGGATCTACCTGTGCGGCTGCGGCGCGCTGGGGGAGGAGCTGCAAAGAGCCTTCGCTCCCTCCGGCGACCGCGCCTTTGACGTGGATTTTTATCAAAACGTATACGAGCGCCCCTTTGAGGTGGTGTGCCTGTCCCTTTCGGAGTGCCCCGCCCCCAACGAATCGCCCCGGGCCATCGGCGGGCATCTGGAGGGCTGCCGCATCGGCTTCGACGCCGGCGGCTCCGACCGCAAGGTCTCCGCGGTGATCGACGGCGAGTGCGTCTATTCCGAGGAGGTGGTCTGGCACCCCAAGACGGAGCCCGACCCCGCCTACCAGTACGGCGAGATTGTGACCGCCTTCCGCACCGCCGCGTCCAAAATGCCCCGGGTGGACGCCATCGGCGTGTCTTCCGCCGGCGTGTTCGTGGGCAACGCGCCCATGGTGTCCAGCATTTTCTACACAGTGCCCCGCAGCCGCTGGGCAGAGGTGAAGACCACCTACGACCGGGCGGCGGCGGAGATCGGGGACGTACCCATCGTGGTGGCCAACGACGGCGACGTGTCGGCGCTGGCGGGCGCCATGGGCATGGACTGCGGCTGCGTTATGGGCCTTGCCATGGGCACCAGCGAGGCGGTGGGTTATGTAAACCAAAAACGCAACGTGCTGGGCTGGGCGAACGAGCTGGCGTTTGCGCCGGTGGATCTGCAGGAAACGGCGGCACAGGACGAGTGGTCGGGGGATATCGGCGTAGGCAGCCAATATTTCTCCCAGGACGCGGTGAACCGTCTGGCGATCAAGGCGGGCATCGCGGTGGACGGCGCGCTGACCCCGGCGGAGAAGCTGAAGGCGGTGCAGGAGCTGATGGAGCGGGACGATCCCCGCGCCCGGCAGATCTTCGCCGACATCGGCACGTTTTTGGCCTACACGCTGCAGCTCTACTGCCGGTTTTACGACATCCGCCGGCTGATGGTGCTGGGGCGGGTCATGTCCGGCAAGGGCGGCGAGGTGATCCTGGATCGGTGCCGCGCGGTGCTGGCGGCGGAATTCCCGGCGCTGGCCGGGCAGGTGCAGGTCATGCTGCCGGATGAAAACACCCGCCGGCTGGGTCAGTCGGTGGCAGCGGCCAGTCTGCCGGAGCTCGGGTAAACAAAAAAGCAGCGGCACAAGCCGCTGCTTTTTCATGCCGTCAGGCGGAGGCGCGCCGGGTGTCCGCTACGTTGAGGCAGATGCCTGCCGCCATCACCGCCAGCGCGACCCAGAACAGGGGGCCGGGCATTTCGCGGAACAAAAGCAGCGCCAGCAGCACGCCGATGAACGGGGATACCGCATAGTAGGAGCTGGTGGACTACACCAATCTGACCGGCGGCGGCAGCATGGAGGACATCAGCAACATCTCCGCCAGAAGGGAAGAGGGTTGATCCGGCAGCATAAGAGGACTGTAAGGCGGAAAGGCTTTACAGACCTTGCCGCGGCAAATGCAGGAGAGCGTTGACAGAAGACGCCGTTTGTGGTACCATCAAGGCATCAAAAGGAAATGAATGAAAGCGCGTTGAAAGGGAATGCAAGCGCGTTTCCGGCGCGCCAAACAAATGTGGAAAGGAAGCGTCTACATGAAGAAATCTGCGTTGGAGGCGGCTCGCGCCTCACTGGAGCTGGAGAGCCGGGCTGTCCTGCTGATGAAGGACTGCGTGGAGAGCGAGGCGTTTGCCCGCGCGGTGGATCTGATCGCCCACGCGCCCCGGGTGATGACCTGCGCCAGCGGCACCAGCGGCATCGCCGCCAAAAAACTGGCGCACTCCCTGTGCTGCGCCGAGATCGGCGCCATGTTCATGTCTCCGGCGGAGGCGGTGCACGGCGGTCTGGGCGCGCTGAAGGAGGGCGATGTGATGGTCATGGTCTCCCGCGGCGGCAAAACGGCGGAGCTGCTGCCCATCATCGACGCGGTGGCCAAGCGCAAGGCGTACCTGGTGGCGGTGACGGAGAAGCTGGAGTCCCCGCTGGCCAAGGCGGCGGACGTGATCCTGCCCCTGACGGTGGAGCGGGAGAGCGACAAGTACAACATGATGGCCACCTCCAGCTACATGGCCACCATCGCTGTGTTCGACGCGCTGCTGGTGGCGCTGATGGAGGAGACGAATTATCAGAAGGAATGGTTCGGTGTGATCCATCCCGGCGGCGCTGTGGGCAAGATGCTCAACGGCTGAAGGAGGGGACGAGAGAAATGAGCGAGCTTTGCAGGATCAAGGCGCCCTTTTTTGAGATCGGGCCCAAGGCGTACCTCTACGGTGACGACGTAATCGAGCTGGCCAAGGCGGCGGACGCCGCTTCCGCCAAGTACGGCGTGGACATCATCTTCACCACTCCCGTGGCGGAGATCTCCCGGGTCAAGGCGGCCACGAAGCACATCCACGTGTTCGCCCCCCACATGGATCCCATCCGCCCCGGCCGGGGCCTTGCGGACATCCTGCCGGAGTCACTGGTGGCGGCGGGCGCCGAGGGCGTGATGCTGAACCACTGTGAAAAGCCGCTGACGCTGGCGGTGCTGCGCGCCACCATCCAGCGGGCCAAGGAGGTGGGGCTGACCACCATCGTGTGCGCCGACTCCATGGCGGAGGCCGGCATGATCGCTATGCTGCATCCGGATATCATCGTGGCCGAGCCCAGCGAGCTGATCGGTACCGGCGTCAGCGTAGGGCCTGAGTACGTCCGGGCCGCCACCGACGCGGTGAAGAACGTGGATCCCGATATCCTGGTGCTGACGGCGGCGGGCATCGCCTGCGGCAAGGACGTGTACAACACCATCATCGCCGGGGCGGACGCCACCGGCTCCTCCTCCGGCGTTGCCAAGGCGCCGGATCGCGCCGCCATGGTGGACGAGATGATCTCCGCCGTGCGCGAGGCGTGGAATCAGCGCCACAGCAGATAAACCGGAAATGAAACAAAAAAAGCGGCTCTGCCGCTTTTTTTGCCGGCAAAGGAAAGGAGCGACCCCATGAAGTACCTGTTGGGCATGGACGTGGGCACCACCTCACTCAAAGCGGTGCTGTTTGACGAGAACGGCCAGAGCGTGATGAGCGTGAAAAAGGAATACACCCTGTCGGTCAAGGGCGACGTGGTGGAATTTCCGGCGGAGTCCTACTGGCAGCTTTGCAAGGAGGCGCTGGATGAGATCCGCGCCGCCTACCCGGTGACGGCGCTGGCCATTGACACCCAGTGCGAAACGCTGATCGTGACCGACGAGGCGGGTCAGCCGCTGTGCCCCGCCATCGTCTGGCTGGACAACCGCGCCGCCGCGCAGGCGGACGAGCTGCGCCGCCGCTTCACGGAAAAAACGGTGTATGAGCACACCGGCCAGCCGGAGGTCACCGCCACATGGCCCGCCTGCAAGCTGCTGTGGCTGCGGCAGAACCGGCCGGAGGTGTGGGAGCGCGTCGGCAGGATCTTCCTGTTGGAGGATTACCTGCTCTACCGCCTGACGGGGCGCTTTGTCACCGAGCGCACGCTCCAGTCCTCCACCATCTATTATGAGATCAACACCGGCACATGGTGGGACGATATGCTGCAGGCGCTGGGTGTGGAACGGTGCCAGCTGCCGGAGCTGCTGGACAGCGGCGTGCCGGTAGGAGAGTATGAGGGCATTGCCGTGGTCACCAGCGCCATGGACCAGGTGGCGGGCGCGGTGGGCGCCGGCGTGCTGGCCCCCGGTACCGTCAGTGAGATGACCGGCACCACCATGACCGCCTTCGTCCCGGCGGCGGTGATGCCGCCCTACCGGGAGAACGTGAAGATCCCCTGCCACGTGAACTACGACGGCGGCGTGGCGCTGCTGCTATGGTCGCCCACGGCGGGCATCGCACTGCAGTGGTACAAGGACAATTATTGCGAGGGCATGGATTTCGCCCGGCTGAACGAGCTGGCGGCGGCGGTGCCGCCCGGCTGCGACGGACTCACCTTCCTTCCTTATCTGGCGGGCTCCACCATGCCCCGGTGCAACCCCGCCGCCCGCGGCGCCTTTCTGGGTCTGACCATGGAGCACAAGCGGGGCCACATGGTGCGGGGCATCTTTGAAGCGGTGGCCTATATGCTGCGGGAGAATCTGGAGTATCTGGGCGTGGGTGTGCAGGAGATCCGCTCCATGGGCGGCGCCGCCAACAGCCCCCTGTGGTGCCAGATCAAGGCGGACGTGTGCCGCAAGAGCATCGTCACCCTCCGCAGCAAGGAGACCGCCTGTCTCGGCAGTGCCATTCTGGCGGGCACGGCGGTGGGCGTGTTCCCCTCGGTGCAGGCGGCCTGTGCCCGCTTTGCGGCCGCAGATCGCGTCTATCGTCCCGGCGCGGAGAACTATGACGGATATTACAAGCGTTTTCTGGCGCTGGAGGATCAGTTTACCGGCACCGCCCGGTGAGACCGGAGAAAGGAAAGAGAGATACCATGCGATTTTTGCTCATGGAGTTTCATCAGGAGAGCAACTCCTTTTGCCCCCGGATCTCGGTGGAAGAGGACTTCCGCCGGGAGATCTGGTGGGAGGGGGATCAGATCGCCCTGCGGCGGGGCAGCAGCACCATCACCGGCGGCATGATGCAGGCGCTGGAGGAGTCGGGCACGGAGCTGGTGCCCGGCTTCGGCCTGTCCGCCCAGTCCGGCGGGCCGGTGGAGCACGCCGTGGTGCAGCTTTTTGAGGAAAAGCTCCGCGCGGCGGTGGCTGCGTGCGGCAAGGTGGACGGGTGTCTGCTGTCCCTTCACGGGGCGCTGCAGTCCACCGCCTGTGAGGACGTGGAGGGCGAGATCGTGTCGCTGGCACGGCAGCTGCTGGGCAAGGACGCGGTCATCGCCTGCGCCTTCGACCTCCACGGCGCCATCACCCGGCGCATCGTGGAGCAAAGCGACGTCATCACCGGCTATTGGACCTATCCCCACGTGGATCAGTTTGAAACGGGCTATCGCGCCGCCATGCTGGCGGTGCGGGCGGCAAAGGGCGAGCGCCTTCACATGGCGGCGGCGTTTTTGCCCATGCTCCAGCCCGCCAGCGGTTACAGCACCGAGACCTTGCCGCTGCGCCCGGTGATGGAGGGGCTGAAGGAGCGCCTCGCCCGGGGCGAGATCGCCGATTTCAGCGCCTTCCAGATGCAGCCGTGGCTGGATATCGCCGACGCCGCCTCCACCGTCATCGTCATGGGGGAGGACGAGGCGGTCTGCCGCCGTGTGGCCGCGCAGACGGCGCAGGAGCTGTGGGCGATCCGCCACGATATGACGCCCTCCATCGACACGGTGGACGACGCCATCGCCGCCGCATTGTGCCATGAGGACGGCCGCCCGGTGGTGATCGCCGACTATGCCGACTCTCCCGGCGCCGGCGCCGCGGGGGACAACTTTGACATCGCGGCGGAGATCATGGAAAAGGCGCCTCAGCTGCGTGTGGCGGCGGCGATCAACGACACGGCGCTGGTGCAGCAGGCGTTTGATGCCGGCGTGGGCGCCACGCTGGAAACCACGGTGGGAGGCACCCGCGCCCCCGGCTGTTCCCGCGCCTATCCGGTGCGGGCGCAGGTGGCGCAGCTGAGCGACGGCGTGTTCGTGGACGAGGGCCCCATGTGCCGCGGCCTGACGGAGTACGGCGGCCGGACGGCCACCCTGCGGATCGGCAACGTGACGCTGGTGGCCAGCGAGAGCCTCGTTTCCGCCGGCGACCTGCAGGCACTGCGCCATTTCGGGGCAGAGCCCACACTGTCTGACGTGGTGGCGGTCAAGGCCTGTACCTCCTTCCGGGCGGCTTACGAGCCCATCGCCTCTGCCATTTTTACCGTGGACACCCTGTGCGCCGCCTCGGCGCGGCTGGCGGAAATGCCCTTCCGCCGCGTACCCCGGTGGTTCTATCCCTTCACGGACGACCCCCATCCCGCGGCGCTGGACGAGATCTTCAGTAAATGACAGAAACCCGGCGGAGCCAGTATGCTCCGCCGGATTTTTGCCCGAAAACAGCGTTTTTGTCAAAAGTAAGGTTGACGATTGGCGGCCTTGTTTGTATAATAAAGATAGAGAAAGAACGGCGCACGCAGTGTGCGCCCCTATAAAAGCACAACATATTCGAACAAGTTGTGCTTTGCGCTGACCGGCGCGAAAGGATACGGGGGCGCAGGAGCGATGCGGCTTAACAGGAAAGGAAGTTGATCGACATGGCATTATTCGAGGTCACGGCACACGACAAGCAGGTGTACGAGCAGGAACTGCGGGACTTCCTGCCGGACAAGATGCTGGACGTGCACACCCATGTGTGGCTGAAGGAGCTGAAGGATCCGGAGATCGTCCGGCCCGGCACGGAGAAGCGGACGGTCACATGGCCGGATCTGGTGGCGGCGGACGACTCCATCGAGGATCTGCAGGAGACGTACCGGCTGCTGTTCCCGGGCAAGGACGTCAGGTCACTGATGTTCACCGGCGGCGGCGCCTCCGCGGCCAACAACGATTACGTGTCCCGGGTCTCCCGCCGCACCGGCTGGCCGGCGCTGTATTACAGCCACCCCACGGAGTCTGCCGATCAGGTGGAGGAGAAGATCCGCACCGGCGGCTTTCTGGGTCTGAAGTCCTATCTGGACATGGCTCCGTCCTATATCCCGGAGCGGGAGATCCGCATTTTTGACTTCTTTCCCAAGCAGCAGCTGAAGAGAATGGATGAGATGGGCGGCATCGTCATGCTGCACATTCCCCGTCCCGGCAGGCTGAAGGATCCGGTCAATCTGGCGCAGATCCTGGAGATCAAGGCGGAGTTCCCCCACGTGCGGCTGATCATCGCCCACATCGGCCGGGCCTACGTGAAGGAGGACGTGGGCAACGCCTTTGAGGTGCTCAGTGCGGCGCCGGATCTGATGTTCGACTTCTGCGCCAACTGCAGCGAATACGCCATCACGGAGCTTTTGCGCAGCGTGGGCCCCAAGCGGGCCATGTTCGGCACGGATATGCCCATTTTGCGGATGCGCATGCGCCGGAT
Organism: Oscillospiraceae bacterium; assembly: GCA_017455225.1. The sequence goes on along the minus strand of JAFTBL010000099.1, from coordinate 421 downwards.
CGAGGAGAACGGCACCTACATCAATCTGGTGCCTCCGGGACTGTACGGCGACCCGCGGCAGGATCCCCATCTGCGGGAGGTCAGCTCGGAGGAGGCGGAAAAGATCACCTTCTTCGCCTATGAGGAGCTGTTGGCCTTCAAGCGCGCCTGCGCCACGCTGGGCATGTCCCGCCGGGACGTGGAGGATATGATGTACAACAACGCCGCCGGGCTGATCCGCGGAGCGCGGCAGTCCATCTACGGCAGGGACGGCAGCTTGTGAAAGGAGAGAGCATAGCCATGAAACCGAAGATCCGGGTACCCTATTTTGAGATCGGGACGAAGAACTACGTGTACGGCGATAAGCTGCTGGAGTACGCGCTGGCGGCGGACGCGGCGGCGGAAAAATACGACGTGGACGTGCTGTTCATCTGTCCGGCGG
>JAFTBL010000098.1 GCA_017455225.1 Oscillospiraceae bacterium | reverse complement strand
GCATACCGCTCCTCACCGTATTCCCAGAGGATGCGCCGCAGCTCTTCAAAGCTCCACGTATTGACCACGTCGCAGGCGGTCAGCGCCGCCGTGCGATCCATGCGCATATCCAGGGGTGCGTCATGCATATAGGAAAAGCCCCTCGACGCGTCGTCCAGCTGAGGCGAGGACACGCCCAGATCGAAGAGCATGCCGTCCACCTGTCCGATCCCCGCCTGCGCCAGCAACGCGGCGATATCGGCAAAGTTCCCGTGGAGCAGCGTTACCCGCCCGGCGTAGGGAGCCAGACGCTCCCGGGCGGCGGAGAGCGCCGCCTCGTCCCGATCCACGCCGATGAGCCGGCCGCTCTCCAGCCGTCGGACGATCTCCAGTGCGTGACCGGCGCGGCCCAGCGTTCCGTCCACATACACGCCGTCGGGGCGGATGGCCAGCCCCTCCAGACATTCCTGCAGCAGCACCGGCTTGTGGCCGTACGCCTGATCCTCCGCCTCGTTGGGACGGAATGAAAGCTCCTGCGCCATTTACAACCCCATGGACTCCATGGCCGCCTCCAGCTCGCCGCTGTCGAAGTCCGCCCGCTCCATGGCGTGCCAGCGCTCGGCGTTCCAGATCTCCGCGCGGCCGAAGCTGCCGTTGATAACGACCTCCTTCTCCAGCCCTGCATACTGCCGCAGCTTGGCAGGGATCAGGATCCGCCCCTGAGCGTCCGGCTCGCAGTCCGCCGCGTTGGCAAACGCCGTGCGCAGCTTCTTGACCTCGCTGTAGGACAGGGAGCGCAGCCGCTCCATGATGTCCTTCCAGCTCTCGTCGGAGTAGATGGACAGGCAGTGATCCTGCCCCACCATCACGTGGAAGGTCATGCCCAGCTCCGCGCGCAGCTTTGCCGGGATAAACAGGCGCCCCTTCGCGTCGATATTGTGCTCGTACTGTCCGGTCACGCCTGTCACCTCCCTGTCGCTGCGCCGGTTTTTGGTGGAAACCGTGGGCTGCTTCCCCACAAATGAGGGCACTACCCCCACAATTCCCCACTCGGTGCCTTAAGTATACATAATTTCCGGTATAATTGCAAGAGCTTTTTTCCGCGTAAGCGCCCCGTTTTTCTTGAAAAAGCGTCTTTTTTCTCCTTCAAACCGGTCTGTTTTTGAAACAGGCGTTCTACGAAAAAACGACAAAAAAACAGGGAACACTACATGTAGTGTTCCCTGTTCTATATGCCCCACAAGATGTGCCTGTGACCGTCCATGCAGAGTGCGCAGACAACCCGTTTTTGTGAGATCTTACGAAATTTCAGCTTGCTTTTTAGTTATTCTGCATCGGTCTCCCGGTCGCTGTTCAAGGACTCCCGCTGCGCCTGCATTTTTTCGGCAGAGGCGGTGCGGAAGCGGGTGCGGGACTCCTTCACCTCGTCCAGCGCCATCTGGATGGCCTCCTCCGTGCGGCGCAGAGCGTCCTCGGTGTAGGTGTTGGCGGCCTTGTACAGATCGCGGCAGCGATCCTCTGCCCGGCGCAGGATCTCGCTGCTCTTCTGGCGGGCCTGCTGCAGCGTCTCGCTCTCGGACACGATGACCTTGGCGTCCAGCTCCGCCTGACGCAGCATCTTCTCCGCCTCCTTTTTGGCGGAGGCCACGTACTCGTCCCGGGCGCGGATCAGCTCCTGCGCCTTCTTCATCTCCAGAGGCAGCTTGGCCCGGATCTCATCCAGAATATCCAGCACCTCGTCCCGGTTGATCGTGCACTTGTCGGGGCTGAAGGCGGCGCTCTTCGCCTCGTCCACCATGCTGTAAAGCATATCCAGCAGCCGCTGTACGTCCTTTTCTCCCATCGTTATGCCCAACCCTTTCTCTTAATTTCTTCCGCCACTGCCGCCGGAACATAGCGCTCCAACGGCTGACCGTAGCGGATCATTTCACGCGCCAAGGTGCTGCTGAAATGCTGATAGGCTGCGCTGGACGGCAACAGCACCGTCTCCAGCTCCGGCCGGATGCCCCGGTTGATGGCGGCCATCTGGTATTCCTGATCGAAATCCGTGGCGTTGCGCACGCCCTTGACCAGCACGTGGGCGTCCTGCTCCGCGGCAAAATCCGCCAGCAGACCATTAAAGGAGAACACGCGCACGTTGTCCAGCTCCGCCGTGGCAGTGCGGATCAGCGCCACACGCTCCTCCGCCGCGAAAAGCGGCTGCTTGCCGCTGTTCACCATCACGCACACCAGCAGCTCGTCAAAGCACTCCGCCGCCCGGCGGATGATGTCCATATGTCCCAGCGTGATGGGGTCGAAGCTGCCGGGAAAGATCGCCTTGCTCATCGTTCGTCCTCGTTTCCGTCGCGGTGATACACCGTCAGCAGGATCTTGCCATACCGATACTGCCGGTGGAGCCGGTAGGGCGGCGAGAGCAACGGCATTTCCCGATCCGTCCGGCTCTCCGCTACGATTATACCATGCCCGCGGCAAATGTCAAATGATGCGATATCTGCCAGCGCACGGGGCAGCAGATCGCCGTCGTAAGGCGGGTCGAGAAAGATCAGATCGAACTTCTCGCCGCTGCGCAGATAGGACAGGGCGTCGCCCCGGCGGACGTGCGCCCGGTCACCCAGGCCGCACAGCTCTACGTTCTGCCGCACCAACGCCGCCGCGTCGGCGCGCTGATCCACGAACACACACTCCGCCGCGCCCCGGCTGAGTGCCTCGATGCCCAGCTGGCCCGTGCCGGCAAACAGATCCAGCACCCGGCGCCCCTCGATGTCGAACTGGATGATGGAAAACAGGCTCTCCTTCACCTTGTCGGTGGTGGGGCGGGTCTCCATGCCCTCCAGCTCCTTCAGCCGCCGGCCCCGGGCCGTTCCGGTGATCACTCGCATACTGTTTCTCCTCTCGGGTCAAAGCGTTCAAAGATGACCAGCGCGCCGTCCCGCTCCGCCGTCAGCATCGCCTCCCGGCTGCGGATCGTCCAGTCGATCTCCTGCACGCGGAACAGCTTTCTACAAAGCCGCAGCGCGGCGCAGCGCCGGTCGTCAAAATCGTAGGCCACGAAATCCGGCACGCCCATAAAGTTCATCAGCAGGTTCCCCAGTGCGAACTGGATCAGCTTGCCCAGCCCCACATCCTCCTTGTGGCGCAGGAACTGATGGCTCAGCTGCCCCCGCACGATCTCCGGCCGGTGCCGGCGCAGCCAGCGAAGGCACCGGGGATCGAAGGACTCAATGCAATAGCGCACGGAAAAGCGATCCAGCATGGCCACCGTGGTCTCTGCCAGCGCGTCGTAATTGCCCCGCTCGCTTTTCAGCTCTACCACCAGCGCCGAATACCCCTCGAACAGGGGCAGCACCTCCTCCAGCAGGGGGATGTGCTCGTCGGTGCCCTCCAGGCGGTACTGCGCCAGCTCTTCGGCGGTGAGATCCTCCACCGCCACGTCTGCGCCGGCAGTGCGTTTGAGGCTGCTGTCGTGGATCACCGCCAGACGGCCGTCCTTCATCAGATGCACGTCCAGCTCCGCGCCGAAGCCGTTTTCCACCGCCCGGCGGAAGGCCGCCATCGAGTTTTCCGGGATGGTGGGCTTATCGTGGTAGCCCCGATGGGCATAGCGCCACAACCGCAGATATTTCCAATCCGGGTGACCCCGGCGGCAGCGCAGCGCCAGCGCCAGCAGCTCGCACAGGATCAGCAGGATCAGCAAGACCAACAACACGTACCACATGGCTCTCTCCTCAATCCGCGTCCATGTCCTCCAGCGCCTCCAGACCCTTCTTGGCCTCGGGACGGCTGTCGCCGTGGCGCACGAAGCACATGGTCACGAACGCCAGCGCCACGAAAACGGTGGCATAAGGAAACAGCACCCGCATGCCCAGCTTGTCCATCAGCAGGCCGGACAGCATGGGGGTGGCCACCTGCGCCGCCATGGAGGCAGTGTAGTAAAAGCCGGTATATTTGCCCACGTCACCGCCGCTGGCCAGCTCCACCACCATGGGGAAGGAGTTGACGTTGATGGTGGCCCACGCGATGCCTGCCAGTGCAAACATGGCGTTCATCAGCATGGTGGGACTGCGGTCATCCATGAACGCCGCCGTGCCGAAGGCCACTGCCAGCATCACCACGCCGGCCAGGATGGTCTTTTTCCGCCCCACCTTGCTGGCGATCATACCCACCGGGAGGTAGGAGATGATGGCCGCCGCCTGTGCGATGATGAGGGTGAAATTATAGTCCTTGTGCAGGATGTTGGAGGCGTAGACGGAGTATTTGCTGGTGACGGCGTTGTAGCCGAAGAACCACAGCACGATGGAAGCCAGAATGAACAGCAGTGACCGGAGCTCCGCCTTGCTGAGCTTCCGCGCTTCGCCGGCGGCCTCCTCCTTGTCCTCGATGCCGTAGCGCACACTGTCCTCCTCCATCTCCCGGGCCCAGCGCACCTCCCGCACGGTCAGCAGGAAAACGGCCAGCGCCGAGAGCATGATGAGGGCGATCACGGCAAAATACCCCGTGTAGCTCATCAGACTGTTGCGCACGGCGGAGGTGGCGAACACCATGCCCAGCGCCAGCACCAAAATGCCGCCGGCACTGCCCATCAGGTTGATGACGGCGTTGGCCTTGGAGCGCAGCGGCTTCATGGTCACGTCCGGCATCAGCGCCACCGCCGGGGATCGGAAGATGGACATGGACACCAGCACCACCAGCAGCAGCAGGATGAAGAACACCAGCGTGGCCGGGCTCTCGGCCGTGGTCTGCCACGCGTAGGCCTGCCGGGCGGGCACCACGTAGTTGGTGTAGTCCGGGTTGGTGACGGTCTTGCCGTCCTCAGTGATCTGGCTGGTGATGGCGGTGAACTCCGCGGCGCTGAACTTCTCGCTCAGCACGAACCGCTCGCCGTCCGGCGTCAGGAGCGACTTGTCCGCCTCGGTTTCATAGATCGCCGTCAGCGCGGCGGGATCGTCGATGGCGGAGACGTCCACGATGTTGTTCAGCTGGGCACGATCCACAAAGGACAGCGCCACCAGCGCCACCGCGGCGATCACGGTGCCCACCACGATGAAGGGGGTGCGGCGGCCGTGCTTGCCCCGGTGCCGGTCAGAGATGGCGCCGAACAGGGGCAGCATCACCAGCGCCAGAATGTTGTCCAGCGCCATGATCACGCCGGACCAGCCCTGACTCATGCCGAATTTGTTGGTCAGGATCAGAGGGATGGTGTTGTCATAAGCCTGCCAGAAGGCGCAGATCAGGAAGAAGGCAAAGCCGACGAAGATGGTGCGCTTGTAATTGAGTTTCATAGCATATCCTCCAGCACTTTGGCAACGTTGGGATAGATCCACGTGGGCTGCACGCGGTAACGCTCGATGTCCTCCATCACACCCTCGCCGGACAGAACGAAGATGCTGTCGATGCCCGCGTTGACGCCGCAGGCCACGTCGGTATACAGCCGGTCGCCGATGATGACCGCCTGCTCCGGGGCGAAGCCGGTGCGCTCCAGCGCCAGCTCCACCATGGCGCTCTGGGGCTTGCCGATGACCACAGGCTTGCGGCCCGAGGCGGTGGTCAGCATCTGGCACACGCTGCCGCAATCCGGCACGCCGCCGTACCACGTGGGGCACAGCCAGTCCGGGTTGGTGGCCACCCAGTCCGCGCCCCGGCGCAGCAGGATGCAGGCGTCCTCCAGCTTCTGGAAGGTCAGCTCCGTGTCAAAGCCGCACAGCAGCACGGACACGTCGTCCTCCACCCGGTCGGTCACCGGGATGCCGGCGCGCTCCAGCTGGCCGTAGAAGGAGCGGGTGCCCTCCACGTAGCACTTCTGCCCCGGCTTCTCCCGCAGGAGATAGCGCACCGTGGCGTCCACCGAGGTGAGGAAATCCTCCGCCTGCGCCGGGATGCCCAGCCGCTCCATCTTGGCGAGGTATCCGTCCAGCCCCTTGGAGGAATTGTTGGTCAAAAACAGGTAGCGGCCGCCGATCGCCTTGATCTGCGCCAGAAACTCCGGCACCTTGTCGAACAGCGTTTCATCCAGATAGATGGTGCCGTCCATATCCAGCAGAAACAGCCGCTTGTCACGTAGCTGCGCCATGGTTTGCCCCCTACTTACAAATAATACAGGCACAGTATAACACAAAGCCGCCCGCTTCGCAAGCGGGCGGCGTATTCGGCGTCAGGTGTTTTTGCGGCTGATGGGCCGACGGTGCAGCAGAGCGGAGAGCGCCTTGGCATTGAAGGGGATGATGGGATAGAGATAGCTGCGCCCCACCAGCGGGCGGGTGGTGGCGATCAGCAGCAAAATCAGCGCCACACCCACGCCGAAGCCCCACCAGCCCGCCAGCCAGATCAGCACCAGCAGCAGAATGCGGCACAGCTTGAAGGCGTAGCCCATCTCGTAGCTGTGCTGGGCGTAGTTGGCCACCGCCACGAAGGCCATATACACCAGCACCTCCGGCACCAGCCACCGGGACTGCACGGCAAAATCGCCCAAAATCAGCGCCCCCAGCATGCTGAAGGAGTTGCTCAGGGCGTTGGGGGTGTTCAGCGAGGCCAGCTTGAGGATGTCGATGATGAATTCCACCAGCAGAAGCTGCACGATCAGCGGCACGGCGTAGTCCCCCTCCACCAGCAGGAAGGAAAGTGCCTGCGGCAGGTGGGCCGGGTCGTTCACCAGCAGGTACCACATGGGCGTGATGAACAGCGTCATCACCAGCACCGCCAGACGCACGGTGCGCAGATACGTGCCGATGACGGGCGGGAAATAGAAGTCGTTGACCTCCTCGGCAAAGCTCATCACGGTGGTGGGCAGGATCATGGCCGAGGAGCTGTTGTCCACCAGCACCAGAATGTTGCCCTCCATCAGGCAGGCCGCCGCCACGTCCGGCCGCTCGGTGTAGCGCACCTTGGGAAAGGGGTTGTACCACTGCCGGGGGGAGAGGCACTCGGCAAGGCTCTCCTGCCCCATGGACATGGAGCGCACGTCGATCTTGGCCAGCTTCTCGTCCAGCTCCCGCAGCAGTACCCGATCCGCCAGCCCCTCCATATAGCACACGGCGATATCCAGCCCCGTCCGGCCGCCCACCTGCCGGTGGGAAAGGGTCAGGTCGCTGTGTCGCACCCGGCGCCGCAGCAGCGCCGCGTTGCGCATCAGGCTCTCGCCGAAGCCGTCGTGACTGCCCCGCAGCACCCGGCTGGAGTCCGGCTCCTCCACCGCCCGCAGGGGGATCTGTTTGGCGTCCAGCAGCACGAAGCCGGGATAGCCCTCGATCACCAGCATCGTCTTGCCGGCGAACACCGCCGTCACCGCCCGGCTTCGATCCTGCTCCACCGCCGCGTCGGCAATGCTGACGTAGCGGTCGGTGAAATCCGCCAGCGTGCGCACGCTCCTAAGATCGCCCACGCCCAGCCACACGGTGATCATCCGCTCCAGCACCGCGTCGTCGGCGTAGCCGTTCACCACCCACAGCTTGGCGCGGCGCCCGCCGATCACCAGCGTGCGCCCGGTCATGTCGAAGCTGCGCCCCACGCCCAAAAGCGCGTCCAGCTCCGCCGTCCGCCCGGCAAAATCCAATCGCTTCATGCTCGCCCCTCCGTCGCTTTTTCCATAGTATGGCGAAAAAGCCCCGGCGGTATGCCCGCAAAGCAGGACGCAAAAAAGCAGGGGCCAGCGCCCCTGCTTTTTCGTATGGTGGGTCTTATGCCGCGTCGTCCTGTTTGGGCGGCAGAGCCAGCGGGTAGTCCTCCGGGAAGAAGGTGTACATCAGGAGATAGATCGCGTCCGCGTCGGTGATCTCCCCGTCCCCGTCGTAGTCGCAATTCTGATCGATGGGATAGTCCTCCGGGAAGAAGGTGTGCATCAACAG
>JAFTBL010000001.1 GCA_017455225.1 Oscillospiraceae bacterium | reverse complement strand
TCCATGACCTTCAACGTCTCCGGCCACACGCTCAACGCCATTTTGAACCAGCGCTCCCAGGACATGCTGGCCGCCAACAACTGGAACGTGGTGCAGTACGCCGTGCTGGTGCACATGATGGCGCAGGTCAGCGGTCTTCGCGCCGGTGAGCTGGTGCACGTGATCGCCGACGCCCACATTTACGACCGGCATGTGCCCATCATTGAAAGGATGCTGGAGAAGGAATCCCGCCCGGCGCCCAAATTCGTGATCGACACGTCCGTCACCGATTTTTATAAGTTTACCCGGGACAGCTTCTCGCTGGAGGGTTACGACCCCCAGCCCTTTGAGGACAAGATCCCGGTGGCCATTTGACGGAGAGGGGGCGGCGCCATGGAGGCCATCGTAGCCGTCAGTGAGGACTGGGGCATCGGCCGGGACGGGGGACTGCTGTTTCGCGTCAGCGCCGACCTGAAGAGATTTCGGGCTCTGACGGAGGGGCGCACCGTGCTGATGGGGCGCAAGACGCTGGAGAGCCTGCCCCATGGCCGGGGGCTGCCCAACCGGCGCAACGTGGTGGTCAGCCGCAAGACGGGCTATGCGGCGGAAAATGCCGAGGTATATCCCACGCTGTCCGCGGCGGCGGCCGCTGCCGGCGAGGACGCGGTGGTCATCGGCGGTGGCAGCGTGTACCGGGCGCTGCTGGGCCGGTGTACGGCGGTGCACGTGACGAAGATCTTTGCCCCGGCGGAGGCGGATACGTTTTTCCCCGATCTGGACGCGGACGGGGCGTGGCGCGTGGCCGGATGCAGCGAGATCATGGAGGAAAACGGCCTGCGATTCCAGTACGTGGACTATGTGAGGGCATGAAAAACGGGAGCCTGTCGGCTCCCGCTGGGACTGTCAAAAAGCGGCTGCGCCGTTTTTTGACAAGGGGGTTTGCAGCCTGCTTCGCGCACTCGCTGTCCGCTATTAGCGGACACTTCGCACACTTTGCAGTCTGATAGGTGTAATTTCTGACGCACATGTCGTCAGAAATTACGATAACACGTCTTCCGCCGCTGCGGCGGCGGAACTCTGCGAGGCTGCTTTAATAAGCTGAGCGGGAGCCTGTCGGCTCCCGCTTTTTTATGCCCTTTTTGCTCAATGCTGGCCGCCGGGGCCGCCGCCGAAGCCGCCCATGCCGCTTACGTCGGAGTAGTACAGCCCGGAGGAGAAGTCCATGGTGGCGGAGCTGCTGCCGGCGGTGACGGTGTAGCTGCTGCCCTGCGCAAGATTGGGCGAGGAGTACACCACGCAGGCAAAGCTCTTGCTGACGGTGAAGCTGAACCCGTCGGACACGGTGATGGTGTCGCCGGCGGAGCCGGACAGGCTTACAAGACCGGAGCACTGGGTGCCGCTGTCAAAGTTCATCGCCATATCCGCCGTGCCGATGGCCAGCACGGTGCCGCCGGTGACGGAGGCCACGCAGCCGCTGCCGTCGCCCTTGTCCAGCGCGCCGTTGCCGCCGTTGGTGGGGCCTTCCACGATCACGGTGCCGCCGGTGACGTACAGGCTGCCGTTGGAATCCAGCCCGTCGCCCTGTGCGTTGACGTACAGCTGGCCGCCGGAAACGGTGAGCGTGCCGGTGGAGGAGCCCCACGGCCCCGCCTCGGCGGAGGAACTGTCGGAGCCGCCCGCGGCGTTGATCCCGTCGTCACTGGCGGTGACGGAGATATTGCCGCCGCTGATGTCCACGATATAGGCCTCCAGCCCCTCATAGGACTTGCTTACCGTCACGCTGCCGCCGGAGATGGAGAGCGTGGAGTCGGCGTGGATGCCGTCGTCGGAGGAGGAGAGGGTCAGGGTGCCGCCGGTCACGGACACGGTGGCGGCGCTGTGGATGGCGTCGTCGGCGCTGGAAACGGTGAGCGTCACATCGCCCACGGCAATATCGCCGTCGCTCTTGAGCCCCTTTTGGGAGGTGCTGCTCTGGGAACTGCCGGAGCCGCCCCCGGCGGTGATATCCAGCGTGCCGCCCGCCAGCGAGACGGAGCCGACGGCGTAGACGCCGTCGTATCCGGCGTTCACGGTCAGCGAGCCGGACTCCATGTAGAAATAGCCGTCGCCGCCGTCGTTCTCCACCTGCACGCCGTCGTGCCCGGCGGAGATCACGGTGGCCCCGCCGCCGATGCGAACCGAGTCGTTGGCCTTGATGCCCACGCCGGTGCTGGTGATCGTCACTGCGGCGCCGGTGAGCTTGCAGTCGTCCTTTGCCACGATGCCGTGGGCGGCGGAGGTGAGGGTCAGCGTGCCGGAGCCGTTGATCGTCATGTCGTCGGCGGCGTAGATAACGCCGTCTACCGTGTCGGTCAGGCCGGTGGAGGTGAGGGCGTTGTCGCCCACGCACTGGATCACCAGCTTGTCGCACGCGTCCACCCGGATGCAGGCGTCCTCCGCCGTCATGGTCACGCCGTCCAGAATGAGATACACGTTGCCGGACTCGCTCTGGTCGTTGATGACGATGGTCGCGCCGTTGCTCTCGCCGCTGACGCGGTAGATTCCCTTGGCGGTGACGGTCACCTCCGTGCCGGAGGCGCCGCGAGTGGTGTCGGAAATGGTGCCGGAGCTGCCGGAGAGAAGGATCTCCGCGTCCGGCGTTTCCCCGGTGACGTCCTTGTAATCCCCGTCGGCAAAGGCGTCGGACAGGGCGTCCACCTGTGCCACCACCTCGCCGGAGGGCTGGAACTCATCGCCGGTATCGGTCTGGCCGGAGCCGGCGGTATCGGTCTGCCCGGCGCTGCCGCCGCAGGCGGTCAGCGACAGGGCGATGCAAAGGCACAGCAGAAGTGCCGATAGTTTTTTCATCATGGGATACCCCTCCTTTACAGGTGATTCTGAGTCTCGGCATAGGGGAGCAGAGAGATCTCCAGATTGCCGTTTTTGGTGCGCAGCTCGTCGATGAAAGCCTTCTCCTCAGCGGGATCCTTCATGCGGATCTTGAAGGACAGGCGGAACATGGAGCCCATGCCGGTGGTCTTGACCCCGGCGTTTTCCGCGCTTTTGAGATAGTGGGCGAAGGTGTCGTCAAACACGGTGGAATAATCCAGCGATTCGGGAATGGTGATCTTCAGCAGCTTGTCCTCGCCCATGCTCTTGTGCTCGAAGATGGGCAGGGCGGAGAGCAGGAAGAACAGCAGCGCCAGCCCCAGCAGAATGACCACGCCGTAGGCCAGGTACCCCATGCCGAAGGCGATGCCCGCTCCCATGGCGATGAGGATGGAGGCGATCTCGTCGGCGCTGCCCTGGGCGCTGCGGAAGCGGATCAGAGCGAAAGCACCGCCGATGGCGACTCCGGCGCCGATGTTGCCGCTGACAAAGGTGATCACCGTGGCCACCACGAAGGGGATGATGGCGTTGACAATGAAAAAGCGGCGGGTAGAGCGGATGCGGAAGCTCATCAGCCACGCGAACAGGATCCCGGCGCACAGCGACGCCGCTGCCATGGCAAAGAATTCACTGACGGTGACGGAGGTGGAGTAGATAGAGTCAAACATAGCGGTTTCATCCTTTCATGCCGGCTGCGGCCAGCTGTTGTTTGTACGCCTCGCCGTATTTGGAGAAGCTGTTTTTGTAGATCCGGCCCTCGCTGAGTATGGAGCACAGCCACAGCGGCATGGCCTGCTGCACCTTGATCTCCAGAATGGTGTGTCCCTCCGGCAGGAGAGACGTGCCGTACATGGAGCGGCGCAGATCCAACTGCTCCGCCCGGTAGCGGGGGTTGTGGTCAATGGTCAGACGCAGATCGCCGCCGGGCTCAAAGTAGGCCTCCCGGTCGTAGATGATGAGGCAGGCGGGGGCCAATGTGCGGTAATAGTCCCGGAAATAGGTGATCTCCCGGTTGATCTGGCCGCCGGCGCAGATGTCGCCGTCGCCGTCGAAGAATTTTTTCACCAGCGGGATGGTGGTCTGCACCCTTCGCTTGTACACCACGCCGTCGGATTTCCGCTTCAGCTCCAGATATACCGGCGAGTCGTCGGTGGCCAGCCCGTAGGAGCGCAGGCGCACCTTTTCCTTGAAGGGCGGCTTTTCAATGGAGGTGCGGATGAGCCGGTAGTCCGGCGTGTCGTAGTAGAGAGAGGCGATGGAGGTGCGGCCGTACTCGTCCAGCTCCATGTGTCCCCGCAGCCGCTCCTTGAGAAAGGCGGTCTGTTGGGCATTCAGCAGATACTTCAGCTCGTAGCGCTTCATCACCACGATCGGCCCCGTGCTCATGCGCTCACCTCCTGTTCGTTCGTGGAATAGGTCATAGCCGGATGCTGACGGTAAACGCACCGTCCGCCACGGCGGCGCTCACCCGGCCATTGTGGGCCTTGACGATCTCCTTCACCAGCGGCAGCCCCAGCCCCGCGCCCGGTACACCGTCGGCGTTTGAAAGCCGTGTGAAGCGGTCGAAGGTCTGGTCGGCGGCGCCGGCCGGCAGCTCCGTGTCGCTGCTGCAGAGAAGCTCGATCCGGTCGTCCGCCTGGCGCAGGGTCAAGGCGGCGGCACCCCGGCTGAATTTCAGCGCGTTGTCCAGCAGCTCGTGCAGCACCTTGTCCAGGGCCTCCGCGTCGCCCCGCACGGTCACCTGCGGCGCCACGCGGGTATTCAGCGTCAGTCCCTGCCGGGAAAATTGCGGCTCATAGATGTCGGCGACAGCACGGCACAGTCCGCTCAGATCCACGTCGCTCAGCGTCAGCTCCGCCTCCTCTGCGGCCGACAGGGCGCCCAGTTCCCGCACCAGCGCGGTCATTCTTCGCACCTGCCGGTCGATGGTGCGGGTCTCCTCCGTTTCCCCGCCGCCCCGTTCCAGCAGCTCCGTATTGGCGCTGATCACGGTCAGCGGCACCTTAAAGGCCTGCTGCGCCTCGGCAATAAAGTGCTTTTGCTTGCGGTCGTTCTCCTCCAGCGGCTTGAAAAGCCGCTTGCTGACGGAAGTCAGCACGCCGAAGCTGGCCAGCAGCCCCAGTGCCAGCCCGATGGCGGACACCACCAGGATCCGGTAGAAGCCCAACAGCTCCCGCCCCTGATCGATCACTGTAACGAAGGTCTGTCCCTCCACCTTGTAGATGCGGTAGCGATAGGTGCCTCGGGTCCAGCCGGTGCCCTGCCGCGTCAGCAGGCTCCGGGCCCACGCGGCGGCCTCCTCCTGACTGACGGCGGAAATGGAGAAGGCGATGGTCGCTGCGCCGCCGTTTTCGTCAAAGGCAAAGGTGAAATAGCGCAGCGAGGAACGCATATCCGGCGCGGAGGGCCCCATGGGCCCCATGCGGCCGAAGCCATTTTGCGGCGCGGGACGCTCATCCTCTGTGGGGACGAAGCTGCCCCGGCTGCCGGAGAGCATCTCCGTCAACTTGTCCGCATCCTCGCTGGCCATGGTGAAGTTGACGCCGTTGATCACCGTCAAAAGCACGGTCAGCAATACGAAGATCGCCAGCATGGCGGTCAGAATGAACTGTTTTCGAACTCTATTCATTTACACTCACCAATTGATATCCTTTCTTCGCTGTGCAGCGGATCTGTACGCCGGAGCGGATCCGGGCCAGCTTGATATTCAGCGAGGTAAGATAAGGCATGGCCCTGTCGGCTGCCGGCGCCCCGGCAAACAGCTTGTCCAGCGTTTCAATCTCGCCCCAGCACAGCGTGACGTCAGTATCCCGCAGGCAAAAGCGGCCCTCGTCCACGGCCAGCTTGTCCCACGTCAGCACCCGGCCGCTTTGGCTCATCTGATGCACCTGCTCCACCCGCGCCGCCAGTTCCGCCGGCAGGAAGGGGAGAGGCAGATAGTCACAGGCAGTGGGCTGCTGGCACAGCAGCCGGCCGGACAAGGGGCGGTACAGCAGCACGATATGGGGGATCTCCTTCTGCCGCAGCAGTGTCAGGAGCTGCCGGGTCGATACCCGGGGCAGGCGCTCCGACACGACGGCGAGCTCAAACGGCTCTTCGCCGATCAGAGCGATGGCCTGCGCTCCGTCAAAGGCCGTGATCACGGTATGGCCGTGCAGAGCCAGCGTTTTGGAGCAGGCGGTCAGCAGATCCCGATCCGGATCTGCCAGCAGGATGCGCATGGCGGGCACCGTCCTTTCCTGTTTGTTGGGGCAACTATATCGGAAAAAGCTTAAGCGAAACTTTAAAAAAACGAATTTTCAGAAAAAAATTTATTCCCCGCTAAGCAGCAGCCGCACAGACGCCGCCGCGGCGATGAAGCCCACCAGATCCGCAGTCAGAGCGGCAGGCACGGTGTGGCGGGTGCGGTGGATGCCGGCAGCGCCGAAATAGACGGCTATGGTGTAAAAGGTGGTCTCCGTACAGCCCACCATCACCGCCGCCACCCGCCCCACGTAGGAGTCGGGACCGTGGCGCTGCATCAGCTCCGAAGCAACAGCAATGGCGCCGGCGCCGCTGAGAGGGCGCACCAGCAGGATGGGCGCGGTTTCCGCCGGAATGCCCAGATACCGAAGCGCCGGCTCCAAAAGTCCGGTCAGCAGTTCCATGGCGCCGCTGGCGCGGAACATATACACGGCGCTCAGCAGTGCCGCCAGCGACGGCAGGATCCGCAAAACCGCCGTCAGTCCGTCGGCGGCACCGGCGGTCAGAGCGCCGTACACATCTATCTTTTTGCTTAGGGCGTACAGACTCAGCAGCGCCAGCAGCGCCGGAATCAGCAGGGCGCTCAGGTCGGTCATCGCCATCTCTCCAGCATGCGTGCCGCCAGCAGTCCCGCCGCCACCGACAGCACCGAGCTGATCCACACGGCGGGCAGGATGTCAAAAGGCGCGGCACTGCCGTAACCGGCGCGGATCGTGGCCACGGTGGTGGGCAGCAGCTGCACCGAGGCGGTGTTCAGCACCACCAGACGGCACAGCTCGTTGTCCGCCGTGCCGTCCAGCCCCCGGGCCATCCGCCGCGCCGCCCGGATCCCTGCGGGCGTGGCGGCGTTGCCCAGCCCCAGAAAGTTGGCAGACAGGTTGGCACTGACTGCCGCCAGCGTTTCCTCGTCCCGGCCGGCACGGGGCAGCAGCCGCCGCAGCACCGGCCGACTCAGCCGCGCAAGCCCCTTGCTCCAGCCGCACCGCTGCATCAGTTCCATCACGCCCGACCACAGGCACAGCCCGCCCGCCAGCCCCAACGCCAGTTCTACCGCGGCCGCCGCGCCCTCCAGCGCCGCCCGGCTGACCGCCGCCGTGGTGCCGCAAAACAGCGAGCATACCAGCGCCGCTGCAGTCAGCAGCGTCCACACCCAAGCCATCGCCATGCAACCAGCTCCTTTCCGTTTTATCTTATTAACGGTAATATGTAAAAATGAGCGGCCTTTTGTCGACCAACAGTTGACAAAAAGGGAAAAATATGGCATATTGTTTGAGCAGCAAAGCTGCAGTGAGGAATCGGAGCGAGAAGAGGAGAAGCATTGTGAAATCAACCGGTATCGTTAGGGAAGTAGACGGGCTGGGACGGATCGTTCTGCCCATCGAACTGCGCCGCACACTGGACATCGGCAAGAAGGACGCGCTGGAGATCTATGTGGACGGCTCGGCCATTGTTCTGCGCAAGCACCGCACCACCTGCGTGTTCTGCGACAGCGTCAGGGATGTGCAGGAGTTCAAAGGGAAAAACGTGTGCGCCCGGTGCCTGCAAGAGCTGAAAAAGGCGTAAAAGCGAGTCTGCCGTGGGGAAGTCTTTCCCGGGGAAACTTTTTGAACGGTCAAATGGAATAGAGACTTGTTTCCCTGCGGGGCTGTGCTTTCGGGCACGGCCCCGCGTTCCTTTTTGGCACAGTCACTGTCACGTGATTTATCGCAGCGCGGAAGCGGCCGCCCTGACGGAAGATCAGCTTTCCTCTGCACGGACGGTCATGCTGGACGAGAATACAAGGCTCCACAGGAAGGAAGTCTCCGGCGGCTTTGTATATTGGCAGGACGATATCACCCAGCTCAACCGCATCAACACGGAGCTTGCCGAGATGGGCGAGCATCTTGCCGGGGAAGTGGAGCTTCTGCGTCTTCAGAACGAATTGCAGGAGGAACGGGCGCAGATCGAGGCGCGGTCAAAGACGTATGATACAATCGCCGCCGAGGTGTTGCCGCAGTCAAGGAAGATCGCCGCGCTCTGCTCCGGGGCGGAGCGTGATCCGTCGTGCTTTGGCGGGAACATGAAAGCCGCCTGCCTGCTTGGGGCGTACATCAAGCGGTATGCAAACCTCTCCCTCATAGCAGCCGACCAGGCCGAGGTGGAAGCAGAGGAGCTGTACCTTGCCATATCCGAGTCCCTGCGTCAGCCTGACAATATGGGCGTCCCTGTGGACTGTGCGCCGCCTCCGGCGGGAGCTCTACCGTTTTTGTGCTGCATCTGTGCCGGGAGCTTACCGAATGGCGGCTTTACGGCCAAATCGCGCCCGTGGCGTCTGAGCTGACAAAAGCGCCGTATTTTGCCCATTTTGCCGTTTTGCTCGCCCTTTCCGCCGGCGGGCGGCCTTATGAGGGGACTCTCTTCATTTACGTTACCGCAGACGCTGACGATGCGGGCGTTTCTCAGGTCGATCTGACGGCCTTTGAGAAATAACTCGGACGGAAGACCGTGATCCGGCATCCGGTCAAAGAAGTGTAAGCAAAGGCGCCACAGACTGTTTCGGTCTGTGGCGCCTTTATGATCGGGTAACGTAACTGTCACATGGCGGCGGCTCAATTTTCCAACGTGGCCTGATACAGCGCGTTGCGGCTGAGGCCCGTTTCCTCCGCCACCCGGCGCACCGCTTCCTTCATGGGCGTGCCGCCGCTTCGCAGCTGCTGCACCGCGGCCACGGCGTCCTCCATGGAAGCGGCGGCCTCCCGGGCAGGAGCCCCTTCCACCACCAGCACGTATTCGCCCCGGGGCTCGTTCTGCCGGTAATAGGCGGCGGCCTCGGCCACGGTGGTGCGCACGGTGTCTTCGTGGAGCTTGGTCAGCTCGCGGCACAGGGCGATCCGCCGACCGGGGAAAACCTGCGCCATGTCCTCCAGCGTCTGGCGCAGGCGGTGGGGCGCCTCGTGAAACACCATGGTGCGTTCCTCCTGCGCCAGTGCCTGCAGCTGCCGCCGCCGCACGGCAGCCTTGGCGTCCAAAAAGCCTTCAAAAGTAAATCGACGGGTGGGCAGCCCGGACACTGCCAGCGCCGCCACGGCGGCGCAGCAGCCGGGGATGCACTGCACCGTCACGCCGTTTTCCCCGCACAGGCGCACCAGATCCTCACCGGGATCGCTGATGGCGGGGGTGCCGGCGTCGGTGACCAGCGCACAGCTCTCGCCCGCCAGCAGACGATCCAGGATCGCCTGCCCCGCCGCGGCACGGTTGTGCTCGTGATAGCTGACCAGCGGCTTCTTCATGCCGAAATGAGTCAAAAGCTTCATGGATACCCGGGTGTCCTCCGCCGCCACAAAGTCGGCGCTTGCCAGCGTTTCCACCGCCCGGGGAGAAAAGTCGCCCAGATTGCCAATGGGCGTGGCGACCAAATATAAAATGCCGGCCATGGGAATACCTCCTCAGCGAAAATAGATGCGGTCATACTCCGCCGTGTCGGTGCCGTCGCCGTGTTTCAGCACCAGCGGCGGCTCCGCTGTCAAGCCGGGTCGCCCGTCCTTGCGGCACTCCAGCAGGAAAAGGGAAGGGGCGGCCCCGGCAACGTGGTGCACGGTGCGCAGCCGCTTGGGCTCCAGCGCGAACCGGCGGCACAGGACGAACAGCTCTGCCATCCGCTCCGTGCGCATCACCAGCGAAAAGCGCCCGCCGGTGCCCAGCAGAGCCGCCGCCGCGCGGCATACGTCCTCCAGTGACGCCGTCGCCTCCGACCGCGCCATCCGTCGTTCCGGTGCGAGCGAAACCTGACCGCTGCCGTCCGGGAAATAGGGCGGGTTGCAGATCACGGCGTCGAATCGCTGCCGGGGCAGCGCCGCCAACTGCCGCAGATCCGCCTGATGGGGGATCAGCCGATCCTCCCAGCCGTTTTGCCCTGCCGCCCGGCGGATCAGCTCGCACCCCTCCGCCAGCAGCTCCACCGCCCATACGGTCAGCTCGCTCTGCCGCGCCAGAAGCAGCACGCTCAAAAGCCCCGTGCCGGCGCCCAGATCGCATACCCTCTCGCCCCGGCGTACCCGGGTGAAATGAGCCAGCAAAAACGAGTCGGTGGAGGGGCGGAACAGCGCGTCGTTATAGAAAAACGCCGGACCGCCCGGCCACAGGTGCTCCTCGCGCTCCATGGCGCCGCCTCCTCTCTGCGTGATGCCGCGTCTTCATTGTACCATAGGGCAGAGCAAAAGAAAAGGCGCTTTTCCCGGCTTGACAGCGCCCTGCGGGCACGGTACCATGCAGACACGGCCTTCTTATGAGACACCGGAGGGAATACGGACTTGTCCGCGCCCTCCACCGTCCACGGAAGGCCTGCCTTTATAAACGCGCCGTTTTCGGCACAAAAAAACGCCGGACGAACGTCCGGCGTTTTTCGCGCTCTTTGCTTACTCCGCAGGGCTGATAGCGCCCATGGGGCAGGTATCGCTGCAGGAACCGCAGTCCAGGCAGGCATTCGCGTCGATGACGTAAGTAGCGTCGCCCTGAGAGATAGCGCCCACGGGGCACACTTCAGCGCAGGAGCCGCAGCTCACGCACGCAGAACCGATCTGATAAGCCATAGTAGCACCTCCATTTAAGTTCTGAACACATTGTAACACGCATTTTTCAAAAAGCAAGACCCAAATTGTGAATTATTTGCTAAAAGGCGGCACTTGGGGGCAAAAATTGTCCGAATCGTTCTGCCCCTTGCGTTGACACCGGTTTGCAGGTATGATAAAATGCCCCGTGGAGAGGTCCGCCGGGGTTGCAAATATCGGCGCGGACGGAAAAGAGGGACAGACGATGGTGAAATTGCGCTGAACGGCCGCCTGTCTGCGGCGAAGAAACAAGTAAAAAGAAAGCATAGAGGTAAAGAAAAACGATGGAACAAAAGCCAAGCCCGGTGAAGGGTCGTCTTTGGACGAAGGACTTCACCATCATCACGGTGGGCACGGTGATCTCCATGCTGGGCAGCACGCTTTCCGGCTTTGCCATGAGCCTGCTGGTGCTGGACTACACCGGCTCCACCTTTCTCTTTGCCCTCTATAACGTGTTGTATTTTTTGCCCCACACGATCGTGCCGGCGCTGTGCGGCCCGTTTCTGGACCGCTTCTCCCGGCGCAAGACCATCTACGTGCTGGACTTCATCACCGCCGGGGTGTACGTGGCGACGGCGCTGGTGTTCCTCGCCGGCTATTTCAGCTTTCCCATGCTGGCGCTGTTCTGCGTGCTCATCGGCACCATCGGCAGCGTTTACAACGTGGCCTACGACAGCTTTTACCCGCTGCTGATCAGCGAGGGGAACTACTCCAAGGCCTACTCCGTGGCCAGCACGCTGGAAACGCTGACCATGGTGATGGCGCCGGTGTCCACGTTCCTTTATAAGCAGTTCGGCATCGTGCCCCTGTTTCTGGCGGACGCGGTGACGTATTTCATCGCCGCGGTGCTGGAGACCCGGATCAGCGCCCAGGAGCACTACGTGGCCCGGCAGAAGGAGAACCGCACCGAGCGGCGGATGAGCCGCCAGATGGTGCGGGATTTCCGGGAGGGCATGCAGTACCTGTGGAGCGAGAAGGGCCTTCTGGCGGTGGCGATCTATTTCTGCGCCTCCTCCTTTGCCGGCGGCGTCACCCAGACGCTGGATCTGCCGTGGTTCAAAAACGCGTTTCACAACGGCGAGTATTGGTTCACACTGGTGTGGGGCATGTCGTCGGTGGGACGCGCCATCGGCGGGGCGCTGCACTATAAGCTGAGGATCCCCAAGGAGAAGAAGTACACCATCGCGCTGACGGTGTATATCGTCATCTCCACGCTGGAGGGTACGTATCTGTACTGTCCCATCCCGGCCATGATGGTCATGTGCTTCCTCACGGGACTGGGCGGCGTCACGTCCTACAACATCCGCATTGCCGGCACCCAGCGCTACGTGCCAGACGAGAAGAAGGGGCGGTTCAACGGCGCCTTCGGCACCATCAATATGGTGGGCATGGTGGCGGGGCAGCTGATCGCCGGCGCGCTGGCAGAGATACTGCCCATCCGGGGCATCGTCAGCGCCGCCATGGGACTGACGGTGGCGGTGGCCATTCTGGTCATCGGCGGCAGCAAGACCGCCGTGTCGAAGATCTACAACACAGAGGATTAAAAGAGTAAAACAGAAAACTGATCCGGCGCCGCTCTGGCGTCGGGTCAGTTTTTTCATGAGCAGAGGGCGCGTCGTATGGAACGTGCCGTTTTTCCGATCCGCTTTCAGCCCGATGTATTCTGAAAAGCTACATTTTCAACATGCAGCAAACCTTTTTTCTCACGCTGCAGAGCCATCTGTACATAATCGCGGGTCTTACCGATATTGTCCTTGTTATAGCAAATCAAGTATTTGCTGACCTTTATCATGTGTTCATTTGCTTTCACAATGGCAAAGGGCTTGGGTACTTTTTCCAGTCCTGACGGGTAGTAACTACTGTCATATGCGCTCTTTATTTCCTCCATATGTCGATATGGGAAGTAAGGAAGCAGCAAAACCAGTCGAATATCAGGGTGTTTTTCCTTTGCGCGCCTGACAGCATAAGCCGCCATGCGGTCAAAGGCTCCGTAGTGACCTACTACAAACTCTGCCACACCGTATTGCAAGATGTGTCGCTCGACAGCCTCCACCAGCCGCGGCTGTATTTCCGCCGGCGCATCTCTGTGCCCGATAAAAAAGCAGTTGTTCACGTCTCTGCCTCCTAAATGTTATCTATAAGCTAACATTATGTAGTTTAATAGCGGCTATTCCATAAGTCAACAAGAATGTAAGCTAAAAGTGTACAAACAATATTCTTTTGGCATACAAAAATGGAGGCGCTGTATGGAGAAAAAGCTGCTGGGCAAAAAGATAAACACGGCCAGAAAAGACTGCGGTATCACAAGTGATAAATTGTCGGAATCCTGCCACATCAACGCAACATATCTCAGACAGATCGAGTCTGGCGCAAAAATGCCGAGTTTACCGGTATTCATATCCCTGTGTAAAGAATTGAAAGTATCGCCCTCCTATCTGCTTGCGGATTTGCTGCCTGATCCGGAGATCCAAGAAATGGATGCTATTTGGGAGTTGTGGCAAAAGGCGTCACCAAAACAGATCAAGATGATTTCATCCATGATCCGCAGTGCGCTGGACAGTGTACAGGACTGACCGCATAAAAGCGTTCCCGTTCATAAATTGTTTACAGAAAGGTCAAAGAAAGTCAAAATTCACCTCTTGACAATCACGGGGCGGCGGCGTATTATACAGACAAAGATCAAAGAAAGTCAAAGTCAAATGACGAGACGCAAGGAGGAATGGTAGCATGGGCATTACAGATCTGATCGCCGGCTTCATCCAGTCGGAGCTGGAGGAGGCGGGCGGCGCGCTGGAGCTGCAGCGCAGCGATCTGGCGCAGCGGTTCGGCTGCGTGCCCAGCCAGATCAACTACGTGGTGTCCACCCGGTTTTCACCGGAGCGGGGCTACATCGTAGAGAGCAGGCGGGGCGGCAACGGCTACATCCGCATCACCCGGGTGCGGGTGGATCGCCAGACGCTTTTGATGCACGTGATCAACTCTCTGGGCGACGAGCTGGATCTTCCCAGCGCCAAGGCGATCGTGGGCAATCTGGTGGAGTCCGGCGCCATCGGCGCCGAGAGCGGGCAGGCGCTGCTGCTGGCCGTCAGCGATCAGGCGCTGCACCGGGTGCGGCAGGAGGATCGCGGCGCGCTGCGATCCGATATCGCCAAGCAGATTTTGATCCATTTGGTTTGAGTTTTGCAAAAGGAGGCAATCATCATGAAATGTCAACACTGCGGAAAGAATGAGGCTACTTTTTATTATAGGAGCAACGTGAACGGTCGCGTCACGGAGCAGCACCTGTGCGCCGACTGCGCCCGGGAGCTGGGGTATACCGAGTCGCTGCGCCCGGCGTCGCTGTTTGACGACGACTTCTTCACCCGTCCCTTCCGGCTGTTCGAGCCGCTGTTCGGCGGTTTGGGCGCCCGGATGCTGACCGAGTTCCCCGCTCCCGCCGAGGAAGCGGCCACCGCCACCGCCGTGGCAGAGCCGACACAGCAGGGCGACGAGCTGGTGGACGGCGCCGAGCGGGAGGCGCTGCAGCGTCAGCGTCAGCGCAACGCGCTGCAGGCGCAGATGCGAGCGGCCATCGAGAGCGAGAAGTTTGAGGAGGCGGCGCGGCTTCGGGATGAGCTGAAGAAGCTGCCGCAATAAGGAGGCGTTGGATCATGAAGGAGAATAAATTCACCCCCAGAGCGGAGGAGGCGCTGCGTCTTGCGCAGGAGTCTGCCGAGGAAATGGGTCACGGCTACGTGGGCACCGAGCATCTGCTGCTGGGCCTCGTGCGGGAAGAGGAGGGCCTTGCCCACCGGGTGCTGGCGGAGTTCGGCCTCACCGATGAGATGGTCACCTCCATCCTGCGCCGCAGCGTGGGCAGCGGTCTGAGCGGCACCGCCCCCAGTCAGGGACTTACCCCCCGGGCCAAGGGCGCCGTGGAGCTGGCGGTCAGCGAAGCGGGTCGCTGCGGCAGCGGCTACATCGGCACGGAGCATCTGCTGATGGGCCTTTTGCGGGAAGGCGACAACATGGCGCTGCGGATTTTGCACACGGTGGGCGCCGATCCCCGCAAGATGTACGCCGAGATCAACAAGCGCATCGCCCAGGCGCCTCACGCAGCGGTGGGCGGCTCCTCCACCGACGGCAAGGAGGACAAGAAGGGCAAGACCCTTGCCGAGTTCACCCGCGATCTGACCGAGGCCGCCCGCAGCGGCAAGCTGGACCCGGTGATCGGCCGTGAGCAGGAGATCCAGCGGGTGA
>JAFTBL010000097.1 GCA_017455225.1 Oscillospiraceae bacterium | reverse complement strand
GGAGGTGTGCTACGAGTTCTATCTCCGGGGCTTCCACTTCGACACCATCGACATCATGCGCTCCGACGCGGTGAATTTCCTCATCACCGAGAACGGTTTGCTGCCGCCCTTCGTCTCCATCCGCGGGCTTGGGGAGAGCGCTGCGCTGGACACGGTGGAAAAGAGGGAAGGGCAGACCTTCATTTCCGTGGAGGAATTCTCCATGTGCTGCAGCAAGCTGTCCAAGACACATATCGAGCAGCTCCGGGCACTGGGCGCCTTTGCCGGGCTTCCGGAAACCAGCCAGCAAAGTCTGTTTTAAGACCGCCAAAAACGGTAATGCTTTTTTAAAAACGGAAGACTCCGCACCCATTTGGGTGCGGAGTCTTTGGTAAGGGCGTAAAAAGGGGCATTTGATCTATGCGGCATCTTCACACGGCTTCTTTTTTTCCGGGAAGGGGATCTGGGCCAGCAGCACGGCCGCCAGCATCAAAAGGCAGCCCACGTATTCCCGCCCGGTCATGGTCTGGTGCAGCAGGATCGCGCCCGCCACCACGGCGAACACGGATTCCATGCCCATGAGGATGGTGACCACAGTGGGGTTGGTACCCTTCTGCGCCAGGATCTGCAGCGTATAGGCGCCGCAGCTGGAAAATATGCCGATATAGAGAAGCGGCAGGATGCACTGCGCCACAACGCTCCAGTCCAGATGCTCGAAGATCAGCATGCCCAGCGTCGCCCAGAAGGCCACAGTCGCAAACTGGGCCCATGAAAGCAGCATTCCGTCTACCCGCCCGACGAAGTGGTCGATTACATAGATATGGACGGTGTAGCAGATGGCGCACACCAGCACCAGCAAATCACTGAGCTCCACGGTGAAATCGCCCTTGATGCACAAAAGGTACAGTCCCGCGGCGCCCAGCACCGCGCCGATCCATACCGGCAGGGAGACCCGTTTCTTCAGAAAAATGCCCGCTATCGGCACCAGCACGATGTAAATGGCGGTCAGAAAGCCGGCCTTGCCGCCGTCGGTGCCAAGTATGATGCCGCCCTGCTGGAAGCAGGAGGCGGCGGTCAGCGCGGTACCGCAGCAGAAGCCGCCGACAAGCAGATCCCGCCGGGCCGCCTTTTTTTCCTGAGGCGTGAGGACAGGGCGGGGCTCCTTGCTGAAGCGGCGAAACAGCAGGATGATCAGCGGCAGCACCAGAATGGCGATGTAGGAGCGCAGAGCGTTATAGGTGAAAACGCCGACGCCGTAGTCGGCGATCACGTCCTGCGCGATAAAGGCGGTACCCCAGATAAACGCCGCCAGCAGAGGAAAGACCACCTGGCGGACATAATTCGTTTTTTTCATTTTTCCTCCTTGTCTGTCGGCGTATGATCCGCGTCACTCTCCGGCAGGGGATGCACGTGCCATTTGAATTTGTTCTCTGTACCCCGGATCAAACGCAGGATGTTGCCCCGGTGACAGTAGAGCACCAGTGCCGACAGCGCCACACAAAGTCCCAGATGGAGCCATTGGGCGCCGAATACAAACCCGGCGGTGAAGGGAATGCTGAACGCCCCCATGACGGAGCCGAGGGACACGTAATGGCTCAAAAGCCACAGCAGCAGGAAAAGTCCCCACGCCACCGCGGCGATACGCCAGTCCATAAAGATCACCAGCACGCCGCCGGAGAGGATGCCCTTGCCGCCCTTAAAGCCGAAGAACACCGGAAAAATATGCCCCAGCTCGCAGCCGATGCCCGCCACCAGCACGCCCAGCAGCCAGTCCTGCATCACGTGGCGCAGCATGAAGCCGCCGATCAGCGCGGCGACGACGGTTTTCCCCATGTCGATGGCGATGACCGCCAGCGCATACTTGGCGCCGTAGGTGCGGTAGAAGTTGGTCAGCCCGGCGTTGCCGCTGCCGTGGGCGCGCACGTCGTCCTTGATGATGAAATGCGACACCATCACCGAGCCGTTGATACAGCCGAGGAAATAGGACACCAGCAGCACCACCGCCGCCGCAAACAGATGAAACATCAGCCGTCGTCCTCGCCTTTCTGCCGGATACTCAACAGGATGGGCGTGCCCTCCAGCCCGAACACGCCGCGGATCTGGTTTTCCAGATACCGCTGATAGGAGAAATGGAACAGAGACTTGTCGTTACAGAACACCACGAAATGAGGCGGCTTGACGCCCACCTGCGTCATATAATAGATCTTCAGCCGCCGCCCCTTGTCCGTGGGGGGCTGCACCCGGGTCTGGGCGTCCGCCAGCACGGAGTTGAGCATACCTGTGGTGATGCGGGTGGCAGACTGATCGTTCACGTAGTTGATGAGGTCGAAGAGCCGGTCGATCCGCTGCCCGGTCAGGGCGGAGATGAACACGATGGGAGCGTAGGTCATGTAGCTCAGATCCCGGCGGATGTCCTCCCGCATGTGTTCCATGGTCTTGTCATCCTTCTCCACCAGATCCCACTTGTTTACCACGATGATGCAGGCCTTGCCCGC
>JAFTBL010000096.1 GCA_017455225.1 Oscillospiraceae bacterium | reverse complement strand
CTGGTGGTTATGATTGAGAGGGTATCACAGAACGCTGCCGCGCCAGCGCGGCGCCTGCCTGCGCCGCGCCGGGGCGGCAGACTTCAGCGAGTGGTTTGGCGCTTGCGGAGAAGCAGAGCGATTCCTGCCAGCGACGTCAGCGCCAGCACGCTCCACACCGCCGTGCCCGCGTCGCCGGTGTTGGGCGAGGCGGCGGTGCCGGAGGCGGGAGTGCTGCTGTCGGCGGGAGACTGTGGGGCCGCGGCCAGCGTCACAGTGTGATCCAGCCGCCCGTCGTCAAAGAGAATGGTGACGACGTGCTTGCCGGCGGAGAGCGTTTTGAGATAGGCGTCCTTGAAGGTAACGATCACGCTGCCGGACTTGGCCTCGTAGTTGGCCGGATCCACGGTCTTGCCGTCCATCAGCACGCCTGCGAAGTGGGCGAAGGTGTCCTCGTCGTCGTTGTCACGCTTGACGGTAACGGCCAGAGGCGTATCGCCGTCCGGCTTCCACTCGGACGCGGCGGTGGCGTCGGTATAGGCGCCGGCGGGATCGATGACCAGCGTGCCCTCCGATTCGCTGACGGTCAGCGCCCGGTCGTTCCACGTATCCTTCTTGGCAGAGTGGAAGCTGGCCACGATCACGGCCTGCAGCAGATCCACCACGCTGTCGGGGTCGCCTGCGGTGACCACCCAGCGCACGGGCAGCACGAAGGTGTTGCCGTCGCCCAGCGGCTGGGTCTCGGCCTTATCGTCGATGTCGGCGCCGTAACCTGCGAACAGCTTGTCATAGGCGGTGCTGCCCATGGTGAGGATCAGCTCCGCCTTGTAGTTGTTGGAGTTGGGGCCGCCCACGGTGTGCAGCGCGGCGGCGCTGACCTTGAACATGGACACGTTGTTGATGACGGTCAGTGCCTGCGTGTTCTCATAGTCGCCCACGGTCAGCGTTTTGGCGCTGTAGTCGATGACGAACTGGCGGGGGTAGAAGGCGCGGGAAAGAGAGTTGCTGCCGGCCTCATACCCCTTGAGATAGGTATTGGAAACGGATACCACAGGCACGTTGGTCTGTCCTTCCTCCAGCGGGAGGATGAACTCATTCTTGCCGGACGCATTGGTGTAAGACTTGACCCACGTATCCCGCTTGTCGCCCAGCGCCACAGCCTCGTCATAGGTGCCGGGGATCAGATTTTGATAGGTGCTGCCGTTCAAGGCCACTACCAGCGAGGTCACGTTGTCCTTGGTGACCAGACGGGCGCTGACAGCCTTGAACATGGAGGTGGTGTTGGTGACGGCCAGCTCTACCTTGCTGCCGGAGCTCTCGCCGCCTGCCGGCACGAGAGCCGCCGCCGCGTTGGCAATGGCCTGCGCCATAGCGTCTACCTGCGCCTGCTGCTCCTTGGGCAGATCACGCGTCACCGCGTTCACCGCGTCGGTGACCGCCTGGGCGCTTTCCGTCGTGTAGGCGGTCAGGTCGGCAGGCAGGGCGGCGATGGCGGCGTCCACGGCGGTGTAGTCCGCGGTTTCATCAGCCGTCTCCTCCGCCTTCGTCAGCGCGCCGAGGGTGAAGTAGTAGCCTCCCTTGGAGCCGGCGTACCACTTGCCGGCGTTGTCGCTGGGGTTGCCGTTCTTGTCGGTGTAGTCGGCGCGATAGCGCAGGGCGTAATCCAGCTTGCCGTCGCCGGCAAGGGCGGTCTCCAGCGCGGACTTGGCGATGGGGGCCCTGAAGGCGTAGCCCGTCACCGTGTCGCCGTTTTTCACCGGCTCGCCCGCCACGCCGGACGTGTCGTTCAACGTCTCGCTGTACGGGCTCAGTATGATCCGGTCATAGCGATCGACGGTGCTGGTAACCACCAGCCAGGCGTCGTTGCCCTTGACCTCAACGGTGTAATCGTCGGCGAATTTGAACATGCCAAGGCTGGACGTGAGGGACGCCGGCTTATAGGTGCCGTCGGACAGGCCGGTCTCCTCGGCAAATGCCGGGACTGCCGCGCCGGCAGCCAGCACCAGCGCCAGCAAAAGGGATAATAGCTTGTATGTTGCGTGTTTCATGGTTCCTCCTTCCGGAGCCGTTTGCGGCAGCTCCTTTCTGTGGGGCGTTGCTCCGCGCCCCGAATATCGCCCGGCAGGTCTCCCGGCTTGCGTCTCGCTGCGGCGGCAGCGCCTTCTCACGCCCTGCGGCGCAATGGCACGTTGCTGCCCCGCTCCTCGCTCACGGTGACCGCTATCGCGCGGGACTTGCACCCGCTTCCCTTTTCACCGCCCTCGGGCGGCACCGGACGACAGAATAGATCGGACAGGACGCTTGTATTCCGCCCCCTGTCCCCGAGGCGGTCCGCCGTCAGGTGGTTTCCGTATCCTGCGGCAAAAGCCCCATGGACCTTGCCGCCTCTATCAGCTCCGCCACGCGCCGGTTGTGCTCGCCCAGGGGCACGCCGGTGCAGATGACGGTGTGACAGCGCTTCATGGCCGCCAGCGCGGCCTCGTATACCTCGTCCGTGACGGGCCGGAAGGCCGGCGCGGAGAACACCCGGGATGCAAGGCTCCGGGCCAGATGGCAGTCCACGTCGTTTTCAAAAAGGATCCCCGCGTAAAAGGGACGGCCCTCCTTTTGCAGCGCCCGGAAGGTCTGCGCGCCCGTACCGCCGCCGGCGATCACGAACACGTCCGGCTCCCCGGCGGGTCGGGGCAGCTCCACGCTGCCGAAGGCGATGTTGTAGGTGCCCGGCTCGATGCCGTACAGAGGGTCGATGATCTCCGGGCGGAAGATCTCATCCGGCGTGCCGAAATGCTGGATGGTCTCGCCCTGTACGCACATCACCTTGTCGGAGATCTTCTGCGCCAGATCGATCTCGTGGAGCGACATGATCACCGTGATGTTCTGCTCCTTGGCCATGGCGCGCAGAATGCTCAAAAGCGCCAGCTTGTGGTGCACGTCCAGAAAGGACGTGGGCTCGTCCAGCACGATGATCTCCGGCTCCTGACAGATGGCCCGGGCCAGCAGCACCCTCTGACGCTGGCCGTCGCTGATGGCGGTGAAATCCTTGTCCGCCAGCTCCAGCGCGTTCACCTGCTCCATGGCCCGGCGCACCTTCTCCCGATCCTCGGCGGACAGGAGCCCCAGCGTGTTGGTGTAGGGATAGCGGCCGGTGGCCACCACGTCCCGGCAGGTCAAAAGCTCGCCCTTGATCCGCTCCGTCAGCACTACCGCCAGCTTGCGGGAGAGCTGCTTGTAGCTCATGGCGCCCACGGAGGCGTCGGCAATGAAGCTGTCGCCCCGGAGGGCGGCAAGGTGCCGGGTGATGCTTTTCAAAATGGTGGACTTGCCGGAGCCGTTGGGGCCGATCAGCGTCAGGATCTCGCCCTTCGCCACCCGGATCTCAATGTCACGGATCAGCGGCTTTCCATTGTAGCCCACCGTCAGTTCCGAGGTGCGGAAATAGTATTCGCTCATGTGCCCGCCCCCTTTACAGCCGCCCGCCGTGGCGGCGGATCAGCATGACAATGACCCCCGGCGCGCCGAACCGCGCCGTCACGGTGCTGATGCTCAG
>JAFTBL010000095.1 GCA_017455225.1 Oscillospiraceae bacterium | reverse complement strand
GCCCCTGCTTTATAAGGAAAAAACCGTCCCGGAGCTTTGAGACTGTCAAAAAACGGCTATGCCGTTTTTTGACAAAAGGCTTGCAGCCTACGACCCGCACTCCTTGTCCGCCTTTGGCGGACGATCTGCACAGCTTCGCTGCGCTGCGCATAAGTTTGCGTTGCCAAATCACAGATTTGGACGCTTACTTATCTGCGAGGCTTTTTTTGACACGCTGAAAGCACATCCCCCGTCGGCCAACGGGGGATGCGCTTTTTTCTTGTGTGACCCGGGATCAGGTCTCGCCGTAGACCACCGGCAGCGTCCACTTGTTGCTGCCGTTGTCGTGATCCAGCGTGTGATAGATCCGCCGCAGCTCGCGATACAGCTCCTGCGCCTCAGCGTCGTCGCAGAGGATCTGCAGATCCTTACTGTCATGCCGCACGGTGTGGAGATCGTCGTAGCAGAGGGTCATGTTCTTGTCGTAGAAGGCGGCATAACGCTTCTCATCCAGCACGGCGCGGATGTAGAGGATGCGCCAGCGCCATGCTTTGCGCCGTTTTTCGCTAAGGCGAGCGTCGATCTTTTTCGCCAGCGCCAGCGCCTCCTGCGCCGCCGCCAGATCCGGCACCGGCTCGCCCCGGTAGCTTGCGCCGTATGCGGGATCCGCCAGACACCGCTCCTGCATCGTCTGCACCGACACGTGGTTCTTCTCGATCAGCTCCATCAGACGCACCGCGTCCTCGCCGGTGCCGGAGCCGAACTCGTACTCGGCGTAGCGGCGCAGCGTGTCGGCATAGCGGGCGTTCTTGTCCCAATAGTACCCCACGCACTGGATCTTGGAGATGTCCTCGTACAAGCCCTCGGAATAGGGCATGCCGCCGGAGAGCACCGCCCTGCTGCTGTCCCAGAGCTCCTCAAACCGCTTGGGCAGCGGGCTGGCGCCGAAGCCGCCCCACGGGAACAGGCCCCACATGCTGATCTCCGGGAAGTTGACGATGGGCTTGATCACCGGGTGCTCCAGCACGTAGCGGGGATAGCTGGTGTGGGAGTCGGTCATCAGATAGTCCACGTAGTCCATCTCGCCGTCGGCCATGCGGCGGTACAGCGTGCTGTACTCCTTCTGATCGTCCGGCACGTCGAACGTCCACGTGGCGTAGATGAACCGGGAGCCGGGATAGAGGCGCTGCGCGTCCTGCGCCAGCACGCGGGTGAGCTTCTCAAAGCCGTTTGCGCCCCAGGGCGCGCACTTTTCGCAGCCGCAGCCGCCCTCGTCATAGGGCCAGGCACTGACGTAGTCCAGACCGATGTCCAGATACTGCTCCATGAATCTGACCCAGATGCCCCGCAGATACTCCAGCGCGCCCGGCTTGTTGGGGCACAGGTTGCGCCCCGCCACACCCCGGTAATACTGGGGTCTTACAAAGGGCGGCGTGCTGTTTTTCTCGTAGCTCAGATCCGCGTCCCAGTCGTGGGGCGCAGACTGCAGGCCCTGATTGGGGCAGACGCACAGCATGGTCTTCATCCCCACCCGCTTGGCGGAGGTGAAGAGGGCGCGGCTCTTTTCCACCGCGACGCCGTACACCTCGTCCTCAAAGCTGTACATATTGACCACGGGGATGATGCACTCCAGCGCGTTGTAGCCGTAGAGCATCATATCCTCCAGATACAGCTCCAGCTCCTCCAGAGGCGCCATGTGATACCAGTTGTAAAAATGCACCGCAAAGTAGATGCACCGGAACGGACAGTCCGGAGACACCACGCCGGAGGTGGGACGGGGCGCAAAGTCCCGCTCCGTCCAGTCGGCGTTGTGGAGGAAATACCCCATGCCGTAGCACAGGCCCCGTTCGTCCGCGCCGATGATGCGCCAGTCGTTCCCGGCGCCGTCCACCCGGTAGCTTTCCTCCGGGCCGACAGCGGGGTCAACGGCCAGCGTGACCGTCATGCCGCCGGGGGCAAAATCCGCGTCGATCCGCTGGGCGATGTGGCGCCGCAGTATTCCCTCATGGGTGGGATAATCTGTTGCGTTGATAAGAATATGCATGTTACACGTGCCCTCCTGCGCCGGCTCAGTCAAGCAGCAGGTTTTCCTCGTAGATCCCCTGCATCAGTTCCATATCCGCCTGCAGACCCAGACGATCCAGCTCCTTCAGGTAATGATCCCACTGCGCGTCGTCATTGGGATCCAGCGTGCCGAGGATGAACAGGTTGCGCTGCTCCTGCACGTAGGAACGGATGGGCGTGATGTACTGGCGATGCTCCTCGTACTGTGCGGCGGTATACACCAGATCCTCGCACCGCTCCTCCGGCTGCACGATATTCTTCAGAATATCCTCGTAGACGACCTTGTTCATGTTCGCGATCACCTGATCGGCGTGGCGGCTGCCGTCCATGGTGGCCAGATAGTTCTGGGGCGTTCCGATGCCGCCGCCGTTGGCGCACCAGGTGTGGTTGCCCTTGAAGAACGCGCTGGAGTCCACCAGCTTGATATAGCCTTCCTCGCCTCCGGGCAGCAGACCGGGCTCCTCCACCCAGTCCACGTCTCTGGTGCCGTGGCGCTGGCGGGTCATGGTCTCATCCTGATAGAACAGGTTGCAAAAACGCATGGCGGCCTCGGGATGCTGGCAGTCGGTGGTGATCATCAACGGGAACACCAGCGTCTTGGGGTTGAGCACGATGTAGCCGCCCTTGCCGGTGACGTCGCCCAGACCGGCCATGGGAACGTACTGCTCAAGGATGGTGCTGTTGGAATCCGCGTCGGTCAAGGGGTGGCCGGCGAAGATGCCCACCTGCGCGGTGCCGCTGGCAGGCGTCATCATGGCCTTCAGCTCGGGCTGAGCGGCAGAGAAGCACATATCGCTCAGAAGGCCCTCGGCGCACAGCTTGTGCAGGAAGATCAGCGCCTGACGGTATTCGTCGCTGGTATACGCAGGCCACAGCTTGCCGTCCGTCACGTTGTAATCGTAGGTCTCGTTGTAGTAGACGAAGGAGTTGATGATCCAGCCGGTGATGCTGTACAGGTTGTTGGTACGGCCGAACAGAGGCACCTCGTCGGCGATCAGATTGCCGTTGGGATCCTCCTCCTTGAACGCCTTCAGCACGGTATACAGCTCATCCGGCGTGGTGGGCATCTCCAGCCCCAGCGTGTCCAGCCAATCCTTGTTGATCAGCAGCATGGACTGCAGATTGTCCCACACGATCATATCGAAGAACTCCGGCATGGCGTACATGCACCCGTCCTCCGCCACGGCGCGGTTTTCGATGCGGCGGCGGTCATGCTCGTTCAGCCGGGCCATCGCCGCCTTATAGTCGGGGGCGTACTTGTCGACGAGATCGGTCAGATCCATCAGATAGCCCGACATGCCGAACTCGTTGCGGGCGACCACACTCATGTTGTTGAAGTGCCAGAGGATGTCCGGCATCGTCTCGTTGGCGGCGGCCATCAGCGTCAGCTGACGGATGTACTCGTCCCCGCTGGCGGGGAAAAACACAAACTTCAGGTCGACGTTGGCGGCCTCTTCCAGATAGCGGGTAATATCATTGTCCTCATAGGACGTTACGTTGGCGTTCTGAGGCACGCCGATGGTCAGCGTAACGCGATCGCCGGAGCTGCCTCCGCCCTCACCGCCGCAGCCGGTGAGCACCAGCCCTGCCAGCGTGCAGAGCATCAGCAGCATGGCAACGATCCTTCTTTTCATGTCACATTCCTCCGTTTTTTTCGCTGTTTTTTATCCTATTTCCTTCCTGTGGCGCCCACAGGAACAAAATACCATGGCAGACCGCGCAGAGCCGGTCAGTTGATGGGCTCCGGGTCAACGGGCATGTTGGGGCGCGTTTCGCCCTCGTTGTACTTCCACTCCTGACGGGGCAGGCAGACCGCCTCGCCCACGCGGTAGGGAAAGGTCAGCACCTTCGTGCCGTCGCCCCACGGGAGACACTCCTCCGCCTTGGAGCGCAGATACTCGTTCTGCGCCCGCTTGCCGGGAGGGCCGCTGCGGTAGCAGGTGAAAAGCACCGTTTTGACCCGGCAGAAATCGGTGAACTCGTCCCGGGTGTTCCAGCCGTGGTGCAGAAGGGTCATCATGTCCAGCGTCATAAACTCCGGCGTGTAGTTTTCCATGATCAGCTTGATGCCGCCCTTGTCGCCGTCGCCGCCCAGCAGCAGCGTCTGACCCTCGACGGTCACCAGCAGCCACGTGGAGGTGTCATTGAGATCGCCGGAGCAGTCGCAAAACCGCAGGATCTCCTGCGCGTGCAGCACATCCACCGTCACGTCCGCGAAATAGTACCGCTCGCCCATGCGGGGACGGTAGAACGGCGTGGGCTCACCCGCGGAGGTGCGGAGGTTCCGGCTGACCAGATGCATCAAGCTCATGATACCGCTGCCGCCGGGCTCCAGCTGGGTCATCTCCAGCGAGGGCGTGCTGAAATAGATGCCGTCCACCACGACTCTGTCCCGCCACCGGGAGTCGATCCCCATCTCAATCAGCGTGCCGCTGTGGTCGCTGTGGGCATGGGAGATAAACCAGCCCTCCACCACCGGCGTTTCGCCGGGGGGCGTGAGGCTGTCCAGATAGTCCAGCAGGTACGGCGTTTCACCGCGGTGACCGCCGTCGCTGACCAGAAAGTGCCCGTTCTTCAGGCGAAGCACAAAGCTGTTGCCGAAATGCCACTGCTCCAGCATGTGGAGCGAGGTTTTCGCGCCGGGCAGAAAACCGCTGCGCCGGGCGGGATCGTCCTTCAAATGGGGCGAGACCGCCTCCCCCTCCCCTGCCGTCAGGTAAAGCCGGCGGGTGGCGGCTGTATAGAGCGCGCAGAGCGTGCGGCCGTTCTTGGTGAACAGCGTGGTGAACACGCTGCCGGCAAGCCCGGCGCCGTTGTCCGCCCGCTTCTCCCAGCCCCGGGCGCACGCGGAGGCCACCAGCGCCTCGTAGTCGGCGGGGTCGGCGTCCGGCACGGTCTTAATGAAGTTGCCCTCGCCGCAGTCCTCCGCAGGGTACGCCTGCAGCTCCGGGAACTCGTCGAACAGATCGCCGCAGTCCACATAACGGTATTCCGGCAGCAGCGCCACCGTGACGAAGATCGTGGGGGGCAGGCTGTCAAACACGTCGAACATGATCTGCAGAATGCGGCGATCCTTCCGGTAGGCGCAGGTGTTGTATTTCCGGCGCAGGGGTTGCTGGTGATCGATCAGCAGCGACCAGCCCAGCTGCTCCGCCGCGCGGCGATAGTTTTCATAGTCCTGCTGCGAGGCGTCCCTTACCCGCCAGAGGAAGCAATCGCCGCAGTCCTCGTCAGGCGTCGGGTACTCCGTCCCTGCCACGCGCAGCACGGGAAGATCCTGCAGCGCGTCGGGCAAAAACAGCTTTCTGTCCTCGTCAGCCAAGGGTTTGAGTTTCATGGGGTCTCCTCCTGTCAAGCGTCATGCCTTACTGCTGCAGAGCCCGCAGCACGGGCACGTCCCCGGTTTGCCACACGGTCTCGTAATCCAGCGCCGGAGCGTTGGTCGCGGCCGCCTCGTCCTTCAACTGCGCCGCTGTCAGCACCGTCACGGTGCCCACCATGTTCTGGGTGGTGCCGGCGCCGTTGGTGCCCACCGCGCAGGCGGTATCCAGCACGTAGACATCCTGCACCGTCACCTTCAGGGTGGCGGTATTGCCTGCAACGGCGCCGGTCTGGTCGCCGCCGGCCGACTGCACCACGCCGGTGATGAGGGTACGCGTTACCGTGCAGGAGGAGCCCTTGACATAGCTCATGCTGGTAATGCCGCCGATGCTCATCTTCTTGTCGGTGATCACCCGGCCGCTCATCACGCAGTCGGTGATCACCGCGGCGCTGCCGGCGTTCATGATGGTGCCTACGTAGCCGCCGATCCGCCCGCCGGAGCCGGTCTGGCTGGCCGCGGAATGCACGTAGCCGGAAAATTCCGTCTCGGTGACTGTCAGTGTGCTTGTGCCGCGCACGGAGCCGGCAATGCCGCCCACGTTGGTGCTGTTCAGCTCCATAAAGACCTCGGCGCTCACCTGGCTCTTCTCCACGGTGCCGCTGGCATTGAGATTGCCGAACACACCGCCGACGTCATAGCTGCCGGCGCTGGACACGGTGCCCGTCACGCGGACGTTCGTCACCTTGGTACCCGCGGCCGTCACGTTGCCGGCCACGCCGCCCGCCGAGGCCACCTGGCTGCTGGCGTTGGAGGCGTAGACCGAGGCGCTGATCTCACAGCCGGAGAACAGGCTGTCGGCCGCCGTCAGCTGGCCCACCAGACCGCCCACGTGGGAAAGGCCCGTGACGGAGCCGGCCACGGTGCAATCCTGCGCCGTCAGCTTGCCGGAGGCGAGGCCCGCCAGACCGCCGGCCTGCTTGCCGGAGGTGGAGACGGTCACGCTGTCGGTCACGGTCACGCTCTGCAGCGTGGCGCCCGCGCCCTTCACGGCGCCGGCGACCGCGCCGGCGCTGGCCGTGGCGGCGGTGGAGCCGAAGTAGCTGTTGGAGAGGGTCAGAGCCTTGACCTCCGCGCCGTCCAGCCACGCGAAGAAGCCCGTGCCCTCACTGTCCGTATTCTGC
This sequence comes from Oscillospiraceae bacterium, assembly GCA_017455225.1. The sequence continues at coordinate 17,467 of JAFTBL010000095.1, read as the reverse complement.
ACGTAAACGCCGGACACAGTGTGTCCCTGCCCGTCAAAGGTGCCGGCAAAGGGCGTTTCGGCACTGCCGATCATGCCCCAAACGGTTTCCGGCGCGGTGGACGAGGCCGTCCACGCAGGGTTGAGGTCGATATCCGCCGTCAGCTTGACGGTCTTGCCGGCGAAGTCATCTGCCTTGCTCTGGGCGGCGAAGGCGATCAGCTGATCCGCCGTGGAGATGGAAACCACGGTGCCGATCAACTCGCTCACGTCCAGAAGCTCGCCGTCATAAAACTCCTTCAGCACCGGCGCGGCGTCCTTCACAGCGCCCCACGCGCCCGAGAAGTCCAGCGGCGTATTGAGGCAGCCGTTCTCGCCCAGAATATCCGCCGCGGCCACGATCTGCGCGTCGTTGTCGGTATTCTCGCCGGTCTGGCCGATGCCCTGCGTGCCGGAGGCACAGCTTTCCGCCGTGGCGCAGGTGTTCTTCAGCGCCGCGGTGAGGCCCGTCGTGCTGCCGATGAGCGCGCCTGCCTGACCGCCGGAGGAGGTCACCTGGCCGGTCACCAGCGTGTCATATACGTCCGCCTGAGCGCCGGACGCTGCCGCGCCGCCCAGGAGGCCGCCGGCAAAGTCCGCGCCGCTGACCGTACCGGTCACGAGGCAGCTTGTGATCTGCAGCCGGCCGGTCGACGCCACCGCGCCCGCAAGACCGCCGCCATAGGTCTGGCCGGTCACCGACGCGTCAGCGTATACTTTCTTGATGCTGCTCTGGCCGTCCACACAGCCGGCCACGGCGCCTGCCGTCGTGCCGGAGATGAAGCTTTTGGCAATGTGCAGGTCGGTCACCGTGCCGCCGTTCATCCATCCGATCAGTCCGGCGTCGCCGCCGCTGACGTACAGGCCGGAAACGGTGTGGCCCGCGCCGTTCAGCGTGCCGCCGAAGGGCGTGGTCTCACTGCCGATGGCTGTCCAGACCTTCTCCGGCGCGGTGGACGAGGCCGTCCAGCCCGGATTCAGGTCGATGTGCTCGCCCAGCTGCAGGGTGATGCCCTTATAGCCGCTGTACTCGGACAGCTCGGCAATCAGCGCCAGCTGATCCGCCGTGGAAACGGTGAAGGTCTGCTCCGCCGCTGTTTCCGCACCGGCGGGGATCGCCACGGAGTTGTCCACGGTCACGTTGGCGGCCACGCCGCTGCAAACGGTCTTGGCAACGCCGCTGATAAGGCCCAGGGAATCGGTGATCACGGCGCTGCCCGCGCCCACGTAGCCCACCAGCGTGCCGGCCATGCCGCCGGCCTCGATGCTGCCGACGCTGACGCAATCCGTCAGGCGGATCGTGGCGCCGTTGCTCTGGGCGACGATGCCGCCGCACAGGTTGGTGCCGGGCTGGGTCAAGCTGCCGTCGAACCGGCTGTTTTCGATCTGCAGGACGCCGCCGTTGGCCATACCGAACAGACCGCCCGTTCTGGCGGGCTTGGCGCTGCCGGTGACGTCGGCGCTGCTGACACAGCCGGAAACGTGCAGTACGTTGGCGGCGCCGTTGTTCACATAGCCGAACAGGCCGGCCAGACGCTGGGCTCCGGTGATGGCGGAGGAAACAGCGCAGTCAGACACCGTCAACGCTTCGGACTCGGTGCGGCCCATCTGGCCCACCAGACCGCCTACGTTCTCACTTCCGGAAATGGGGCCGGTCACCGTGCAGTTGGTGATGGTGATGGCGCCGGTGTGCGCGGCGTTGACGATGCCGCCCACGATGCCGCCTGTAACGGTGCCGCCCTTTACAGTGGCCGCCATGGTGCAGTTATCCACGGTCAAGCCGCCCATGGCCGCGCCCACGAGACCGCCCGTCTGCATGCCTGCGGCCTCCACCGTGACGGTATCCAGCACGGTGACGTTCCGCAAAACGCCGCCGGCACCGCCGGTGGAAGCGTGACCTACGATCGCGCCCGCGCGGGACACATTGTCAGAGGACACGTAGGAGCTGAGGAAATAGCTGTTGCCCAGCGTCAGGTTGCGGATCTCGGCGCCGTTGTCGATCCAGCCGAAGAAGCCGGTGCCGATATCGCTGGCGTTGTTCACGTAAATGCCGGAAATGGTGTGTCCCTGCCCGTCAAACGTACCTTGGAAATACGCCTGACGGCCGCCCGCCATGATCCACTCCTGCGTCGGCGCCTCAGCAGAGGCCGTCCAGTCCGGGTTCAGGTCGAGATCGGCGTCCAGCAGGACGGTCTGACCGGCAAAGGTCTCGTTCTTGGACACGTTGGCAAAGGTCAGCAGCTCCTGCAGCGTGCGGATGACCAGCGTATCCTTGTCCGGGTCGTACCAGTCGGTGTCCAGCCGCACCACGTTGGTCAGATCCAGCGCCGCGCCGCTGTAGTGGCTGCGCAGCACGGGGGCATTGTCCTCCACCGCCGTCCAGTAGGGCTTTTGGGTGAAGTCCAGCTTCGTATACTGATAGCCGCCGGTGCCCTTGAGCTGTCCATCGGCCAGAAGCTGCACCTTGCCGTTCACCGCGCCGGTGCCCACGCCCACGGCGTGAGCGGAGGCGGAGGCGTAGACGTTGGTCAGCACGGCGTTGCCGTTGCTGTAGCCCAGCACGGAGCCGGTCTGCCCGCCGCCGCCGGAGCTGACGGTGCCGGTGACCAGCACGTTGCTCAACTGTACGCCGGATTTGTTCATCATGCGTGAGACCGCGCCGCCCACCGTGCGCTTATCCGCAAGGGTGACTGTGCCGCTCATCAGGCAGTTGTCCATCACCAGCAGGGAATTATCATGCACCACGGCGGCTACCAGACCGCCGATGTTATAGCTGTTCTCCGTCTCCACCCGGCCGGCAAACCAGCTGTTGATCACGCTTGCCTTGCCGTCGTTGCCGGCGGTGTTGCGCACCGCGCCCACCAGACCGGCGATGTTGCTGCCTCCGGCATCCCGCACGATGGCGTCGGAATAGACGCTGTCCACCGTGCCGCCATTCTGGATACAGCCGACAATGGAGCCTACGTCACCGCCACCGCCGCCGGTGATCAGACTGTTCTCCAGCCGGAGATTCTTCACCGTGCCGCTGAGCTTGCCGATAAGACCCAGCCCGGCGGCATCACTCTTGCCGTACAGGCCGCTGACGGTGTGGCCCTGGCCGTCCAGTGTGCCGGCAAAGTTATTGATAGGCGTCCAGAGATTTTCCGGCGCCTTGTCCGTCCAATCGGCGGCGCTGCCGGTGTTGAGCGTGATATCCGCGCCCAGCTTCACCGTCTGGCCGGCGAAGTCCGTGCTATAGGACAGCGCCTGCAGACCGTAGAGATCCTGCATGGAATCCACCGTCAGGCTGTCCGCGTCCGCGTCATACCAGCTGATATCCAGCATCCGCTGCGCCGAGGATGTATCCAGCGGGCTGCCAACGAAGCTCTTCAGACCGGGATAGTCATTGCTGCGCGCCGCCCAATAGTTGCCAAAGTCAAGGGACGTCCAGCGATAGGCGTTCACGCCCGTCAGCAGCTCCTTGGCAAGGGGCATGGCGGAGCCGGACAGCTCGTCGGCTTTTACCTGATCGTTCTTCGCCGTGGAGACGAACTGGCCGTATTTATCCAGCGTGCTGTCCTTGTCGGCAAAGCAGTTGACGACCTTCACCGGGTTGCCGGTATACATCACGCCCACGATGGCGCCCTTATAGTACTGATTGCCGCAGGTGACGGTGCCCGCGCTCAGACAGTCGGTGACGATGAGCGAGTTGTCGTTCTGCACGGAGCCGACGATGCCGCCCACCTTGGAGGCCTTGTTGCTGACCGCCGTTTGGATGGAGCCGGTGAACAGGCAATGGTCGACCCGGTTGCGGCCCAGAACGGTGCCGCCGACGATGCCGCCGGCAAAGTAGCCGTACTCCTCGTCCGTGGCGGTGATGCTGCCGTCAAACCACAGATTGTTCATCCGGTTGTCGGTGTCCATGTAGACCCAGGCGATGATGCCGCCGGTGACCTGCCCGTTGCTGCGAATGACGGCGTCGCTGTAAATGGTGTCCAGCGTGCCGCCGCCCTGCGCCACCACGGAGCCGGAACGGCTTTGCAGCACGTTGCCGTAGACGTAGCCGGTGGCGTCAAAGCAGCTGTTGACCAGCCGGAGGTTCCGCACCACAGTGGTCTCCCGCGTCTGGCTGAACAGGCCCAGCTTGGTATAATCTCTCTGATACACGCCGCTGATGGTGTGCATGCCGCCGTCAAAGGTGCCGGCGAAAGAGGCCATGGGGATGCTGCGGATGGCGGGCGCACTGCTCAGCCACGAGGAGGCGCTGCCGCTGTTCAGCGTGACGTCGGCTCCCAGCCGGATCGTCTCGCCGGCAAAGTCCGTGGTCCAGGAGAGCATGTTGAAGCCGATGTAATCCGCCGCAGAGTAGATGACGCCGCCCTCGCCGGGGGTATACCAGTCGGTGCTGAACATCTTGCTCAGCCCATCGGTGCTGACGGTCTCATCCTTGTAGAATACCTTGGGAACAGGGGTGTTGTCCGGCCGCAGCGCCCAGAAGCGGCCGATGCTCAGATCCGTCCAGCGATAGGCGTTCGCGCCGATCAGGTCGGACGCATACACGGGGATCACAGCGCCCTCGCTGCGGGGCGCATCACCCACGCTGGTGTGGGAAACATACTCGCCCATGGAGTTTTTCACGCTCTCACGGCTGGAATAGCTCTGCTTGATGCTGACCTTTGCCTCGGTGGCGACGTTGCCCACGGCGCCGCCCACCCAGTTGCCGTTCAGGGTGTCCATGGTGCCCGTGTTCAGGCAGTCGCCGATGTTGGCCACGGCGGTGTTCATCACGCTGCCGATAAAGCCACCGGCGCGGGAGCCCTTGTTCACCTCCGTGTGGATCACGCCGGAGAACAGAGAGTGGGTGATGTTCAGCGTGCCCAGCGCATGGCCGCCCACCAGGCCGCCGGCAAAGAAACCGTTGGTATCGCCCTTGAGGATCAGCTGCCCGTCATACCAGCAGTTGTTGATGGTGGTGATAACGCCGGTCAGGTTGATCTGGCCGATGAGACCGCCGATCTCATAGCCCTCGGAATACACGATGGCGTTGCTGTAAACGCCGTCCAGCGAGCCGCCGCCCCGGCCGATGACGGAGCCGGACAGCGCCGCGCCGTTGTCCCCGCCGCTGACCTTGATCAGCGAATTCACCAGTCGCAGATCACGCACGCCGGCGGTACCTCTGGCGATGGAGATGAAGCCCACCGCCGACGAACCCTCGGCGTACACGCCGCTGATGGTGTGGCCCTGCCCGTCAAGGGCGCCGGCAAAATACTGCACGGGATACCAGCGGTTCTCCGGCTCCTTTTCGATCCAGTCCGCCGCCAGACCGGCATTGACCTCGATATCCTCGTCCAGATAGATGGTCTTGCCCTCATAGCTGTCGGTATAGGACAGAAGGCCGAAGGCATAGAGCTGCGCCAGATTGCGGATATGCAGCTCATCCGCCGTGCTGTCGTACCAAGCGTAGTCCACCGCGCGCTGCACCCCCGTCAGATCCACGGGATGCTCGGCAAAGCAAACAGGCACGGGCACGTCGTTCTCACGACACGCCCAATGGTTTTCAAAGTCCAGATTCATCCACTGGTACGCCTTGACGCCCAGCGTATTCTTTTCCACGATGGGGGCTGCGCCGCCCACCTTATTGTATATGATCGTGCTGACCGTGTAGGGAAAACGCTCCATCACGGCGAAGACGTTGGCCAGCGTGGCTGTGGAGTTGGCGTCGCCGCCGCCTACGGCGCTGCCGCTGCGGGACATATTGCCCAATTCCATCGTGCCGCTGCTGAAGGACTCTTCCACCACCAGCCGCGCACCGTTATACGTCATGCCCACCAGACCGCCGGCATTGTCCGCTCCGTTGCTGTAAGGCGCATAGATGGCGCCTGTATTCAAACAGTGCCTGACCACCAGCTCCGCGCCGTCGGCACAATCGGCCATGCCGCCGATGTTGCGGTATTCGGTGGAAAGTGCGCCGTCAAACCAGCACTCCTCGATGACGATATTGCCGGTCTGATGGGAGATGATGCCGCCGGCGGCACCGCGGGCGGCGCGCACGATGGCGTCGCTGTAGATCTGCTGGTAGGTGCCGGCGCAGTTGGCGGCAACGGCAGCGCTGCCCATGTTGCCGGAGGTGAGGAACAGCGTGTTCACCAGGCGGAAGTCACGGATCACGGCCTCGTCCGTCACGTTGGTGAACATGGCAGTGGGCACGTTGGCCGTCCGGGCATAGAGACCGCTGATGGTGTGGCCCTGCCCGTCAAAGGTGCCGGCAAAGGCGCGGATGGGCTTCCACGGGCGGGAAGGCGCGTTCTCCTCCCACTCCTCCGCAAAGCCGGTGTTGACGGTGATGTCCGCCCCCAGCTTCAGCGTCTGGCCGGCAAAGTCGTAGTGATTGGACAACGTGGCCACGTCGTAGAGCATATCCACGTCGGTGATGATGAACTCCTTGTCCCTTTCGTTGTACCAGTCGATGTTCTCGATATTTCCGTGGCCGGGCATACCGCGCCCCGCCAGCGTCAGCGCCAGCACCGTGCCCGCTGCCGCTACCGCCACAGCCACCGCGATGATGATGCCCAACGTTTTCTTTTTCATAGCTTGCTGCCCCTTTCCCTTCCCGTTTCAGGTATAAGCGGTCATTTTCCCGTCAGCCTTCGATGTAGAGATATGTCACGGTGGGAACCATGATCTGCTGCCACGTGGGATAAGTCTCGAAGTCGTCTCCCAGGATCTCCATATTCCCCACCTCATAAGGGAAGGTCATGCGGAGCGTGCCCACGTTCTGATAGTAATACTCCTCGCACAGCTCATCCCGCAGCAGCAGCGTGGCGCCCCGGTCGTGGATGGAGTCCACCAGGATGCGGTTGGGATTGATGGCGGTCTTGATATACTGCATGTAATAGAAGAACGAGCGCAGAGAGCTGTAGCCGTGGTGGGTGACCTGATAGATGTCCACGGTGAAATAGTCGCGGCTGAAGCTCTCCATCATGTTCTGCTTGCAGCCCTCCTCCGAGTCGCCGTTGATCAGCACCTTCTGACCCTCCACGTTGATCATATACACCGTGTCGGTCTCGTTGAAGTCACCGTCCGAATTGGCATACGGCACGAACTCGGTGGAGTTGATCATATCCATCACAACGTCGGCAAAGTAATACCGCTGCCCCATCACGGTGCGGTAGACCTTGGTGGTCTCGCCGTTCTGATCCTTCGCCATGAGCGCCAGCAGCCGGATGGCGGTGAAGCCGCCGGGATTGCTGTTGGTCTTGGTCACGTGCTCGGTGTTGGGCTGGTTGAAGTACAGGCCGTCGATAATAACCTGACTGTACAGCTCCTCCCGGTCGGCAAAGCCCTCTATCACGCCGTAGTGGTCGCCGTGGGAATGGCTGAGGAACCAGCCCTCGATCACCGGCTTTTCACCCTCCGGCGTCATCTCCTTCAGGTGCTTGAACACGTTGTCGGTGTTCTCAACGCGGCCGCCGTCGATGAGGATGAAGTGACCGTTGCGCAGCTGGAAGATGATGCCCAGTGCCTGGCCGGTGGCCTGATCCACCAGCGTAAGGGTGTTCTTCAGGTCATCCCGGAACCCCTCCGTGCTGGCGGCCGAAGGCTGCAGATGGGGGGAGAGCTCCTCCTTGTCGCCCACGATGACAGAGGTACATTTCAGGCGCTCCTGATAGACCAGATGAATGGTGGTCTCCTCCTTCTTCAGCGCCGTGTAAAACACCTGATCGTGGATGCCGTAGTCGCCGCCGCCTGCCTGCAGGACGTAGCCCTCCTTCTCCAGCAGCTTGACATAGGCGTCGTATTCCTCCTTGGTGGTGGACTGGTAGGTGGCCATATGGCAGGAGTCGTTACACTCCGTCACCGCGCCGAAAAAGCCGTTGGTCTGCATATCCGGAATGTTCTGCAGAAGCTCGCCGCCCACGTAATAGCCGATGGTGCGCGTGCCGTCCTCCAGCTGGGTAACCACCTGCTCCTCTCCGGCAGAGCCGCCGCAGCCGCCCAAAAGCAGCGCTGCCGTCAAAATCACCGCCAGCAGCTTATTGTTTTTCATAAGCGCACCTCCCGTTTTGCTTTGTGCTTCATATGTATCCTCTGTGCCCTCGTTGCCGTGTTCCGGCGGGAAAGACAGGCAGACCGCCGGGCAGGGACAAGCGCAGCTTTGCGGCACCCGCCTCTCTTTCGTTTGCCTGTGTCGTGCTTTTTCTGCCGTCTTTCGCTTTTTTCGGCATTTATGATAGTTTACATTATATATTCTCCGTCCGGATTCGTCAATCCTCCAAGACATATTGAAAAAACGCGTTCATTCGTTCAGTTTTTTTGGTCAATCCGTCAAAACCGTTCATGGTGCGGCATATCTCCTGCCCGCCAAAACAAAAGCCATGTGAAATGTCCGGAACTGCCGTGGCAGGTCGCCCGCCGACTTCATTTACCGATCATATTCAATATATATTTAATATATTGTGTATTTTACCACCAAGACCGTCATAAGACAAGCGGCAGAGCGTTTGCAGGCAGAAGATTCCAAACGCGCCGCCCGCCTGAGACCCGTATGCGTGCCCGGAAAAGGTGTGGCAAAGCGGCTTGCTTTTTTCTCCCTCGGGGTGTAGACTGTAAAAAGCATTTTACCGCCATCGAAGGAAAAGCAGCCGAAAGAGCTGCTTAAAGCTCTGCTGCTTTAAAAAAAGCGGCACAAAGGACACATCATATGCGAAAGGTACAGAATGCCATGAAAGTGCTTGTTTTTGAATTCAACCAGGAAACAAACTCCTTCTGTCCCGTTTTGACGGAGATGGAGGACTACCTCCACGGCAGCGTGCTGGAGGGCCGGCAAATGCAGGAGGCCGTCCGCGGCAGCACGCTGGCGCTGAACGGAATGTTCACCGCGCTGGAGGAGGCCGGCGCAGAGATCGTGCCCTGTTACGGCATGCGCGCCATCGCCAACGGCCCGGTGCGCCAGAGCGTTCTGGAGCATTTCATGGCGAAGCTGCGGCAGTATCTGGCGGAGAACCTGCCGGCGGACGGCGTGCTGGTGTCCATGCACGGCGCCACCCAATCCACGCAGGACGACGACGTCTGCGGCACCATCCTCGCCGCCGTGCGCCAGATGGCGGGCGCGGACACGGTGGTGGCAGCGTCGCTGGACCTGCACGCCAACGTGACGGAGCAGATGTTCCGGAACGCGGATTTTCTGTGCGGCTACCAGACGTATCCCCACGTGGATCTCTATGAGACCGGCTACCGCGCCGCCCGGCTGGCTATCCGCGCCATGCAGGGGGGGCGGCAGCTGCACATGGCCCGCGCCTGCGTGCCCATGATCATCCCCGCCAGCGGCTATACCACCGGCACCGGCAAGCTGGGGCAGCTGGTGCAGGAGGCTCACGCTCTGGTGGAGAGCGGCGTGCTGGAGGACTACACCATTTTCCAGATGCAGCCGTGGCTGGACGTGGCCGAGGGCTGCGGCACGGTGATCACGGTGGCCAAGGACGCCTCCGCGGCGCTGGAGCAGGCGGACGCGCTGGCGCGCCGTGTGTTTGAGCTGCGGGACGAGCTGCGCACGGAGCTGTGCCCCATCGACGAGGTGATCGACAAGGCGCTGCAGGTAGACGGCGGCAAGCCGGTGCTGGCGGTGGACTTTTCCGACTCCACCAACGCAGGCGCCGCCGGCGACAACGCGGCGGTACTGGAGGCGGTGCTGCGGCGCGAGTGTCAGCCGGCCACCGCCTTTGTGCTGATCGACCGGCCGGTGGTGGAGCAGGCGTTCCGGGCAGGCGTGGGTGCCCGGATCCACGTGACGCTGGGCGCCACGCGGGATCGGCTCCGCTCCCGCAGCGTGGAGGCGGACGCACAGGTCTGCTCGCTGCACGACGGCGATTTCCGGCTGGAGGGGCCGGCCATGCACGGGGTGACGGTGCACGTGGGCAAAACGGCGCACCTGCGGATCGGGAAATGCGAGGTGGTCGTATGTGAGGCCATGGGCAACACCGGCGACCCCCAGCTGTTCCGTCACTTCGGCGTGGAGATCAGCTTCTGCCAGCTGGTGGTGGTGAAGGCCTGCACCTCCTTCCGGGCGGCGTATACGCCGCTGGTTAGCGAGATCTGCATGGTGGATACCCGGGGCGCCGCCACCTCGGAGCTAGAATCGCTGCCGTTTTCCAAACTACCCCGGACGCTGCATCCCTTCAGCAAAAACGCGGCCTACGGCGACGCCGGGGCGGCGCAGGTCAAATGAACGAACCCCTCCGGTGCAGGCCGGAGGGGTTTTGGGATACAGGCGCTTTTTTTGCGAAAGAACGCCAAAATGATATACGTTTACAGCATCGCAAGCCGGAATTTATATAAGTCTCATTTGGCTTTCTTGGGTTTCTTTTCAGGCAGTTCTGCGTACATGCCTTTCAGTAATCCTGCAATCAGATCCGTATCCTCAAATCTGTCGAATACGTGCATCAGCGTCTTAGAGCCTTCGTAAGGATAACGCTGTTCTGAGTCGTCAAGAAGTCTGTCTGATGTCGGCGTTCTCTTCAAAAACAATTCATTATCACAAATGTCACCTATCAGCTTACCGTTGAGGTATACAAGATATCCGCCCATCATGGATTTTATGACGATCTCACCTGCTGCAGAAAAGCACTCACGTACATATTCGTTAAAATCTTTCACTGTGATCGCCTCCACAAATCCCGAATTTGTCGTTTTTTTCTTAATTATATTTGAAAAGTGTGAATCATTCAAGAGTGATGTATGCCGCAAGGCGGCAAGCGCTTTTACGGCTTCGCCGTAGTGATGTGATGCGTTCCGCTCACGTACCGCAGGCACACATCACGCCCGAAGGGAACATCACTTGCAAAGCAAGCATCACGTTCCGCACAGCGGAACACATCACTCAAAAAGGCGCCTTTTGTCGGCCGACAAAAGGCGCCTTTCTGGCACCCGCGGGAGGATTCGAACCTCTGGCCAGCCGCTTGGGAGGCGGCCGCTCTATCCTGCTGAGCTACGCGGGCAGATACAGGTGCTATTTTACTATGCCCCGCCCCGGTTGTCAACGCGTATTCGCGAAATGCAGGTCTGCCGTTTCTGTTCTTGACGATAGATGGAAAGGACGGTATAATGGGCATGCTATAATATAGTAAATTGTAAACTGGTACGGTATGCCTGCAGGGCGTACCCGCCGGAAAAGACGAGGTAGCGCCATGATCCGTCCCGGCTTTCTGGAAGGAAACGACCACCGCGCATATGAGTACTTCGGCGCCCACCGCTGCGCCGGGGGCTGGGTGTTCCGCATGTGGGCGCCCAGTGCCCGCAGCGTGCGTCTGGCCGGGGATTTCAACGGCTGGCAGGGGCAGGAGATGGCCTGCCGCGACGGCGTGTGGGAGCTGACGGTGCCCCATGCCGCCGAATACGACGCCTATAAATTCGTGGTGGCCGGAGCGGACGGCAAGACCCGCTGGAAAACCGACCCCTACGCCTTCCACACCCAGACCCGGCCGGAGACCTCCGCCAAGCTCTACGATCTCGGCGGCTACGGCTGGCGCGACAGTGCGTGGCTGGAGCGGCGGCGGTCCGAGCCCCTGCGGGAGCGGCGGCTGAACATCTACGAGGTGCACCCCGGCTCCTGGCGCCGGTATGAGGACGGCAACCCCTTCGGCTACCGGCAGTTGGCGGACGAGCTGGCGGTTTACGCCCGGGACATGGGCTACGACGCGGTGGAGCTGCTGCCGGTGACCGAGTATCCGCTGGACGACAGCTGGGGCTATCAATGCACCGGCTATTTCGCCCCCACCAGCCGCTACGGCACGCCCCACGACTTCATGTATCTGGTGGATCGGCTGCACCGGGCGGGGCTGGCGGTGCTTCTGGACTGGGTGCCCGCCCACTTCTGCAAGGACGAGCACGGGTTGATCGACTTTGACGGCACCTGCCTGTACGAGTACGGCGACCGGCTGAAATGGGAGCACGAGGGCTGGGGCACCCGGGTCTTCGACTTCGGGAAGAACGACGTGCGCAGCTTCCTCCTCTCCTCGGCGCTGTACTGGCTGAACGAATACCATATCGACGGACTGCGGGTGGACGCGGTGGCGTCCATGCTGTATCTGGACTACGGGCGGCAGGAGTGGCGCCCCAACGCGTACGGCGGCCACGAAAATCTGGAGGCCATCGACTTTTTGAGTCTGCTGAACGACACGGTGCACGCCAACGCCCCCGGCGCCATGACGGTGGCGGAGGAGTCCACCGCGTGGCCCAAGGTGACTCACCCCACCGCCGAGGGCGGACTGGGCTTTGACATGAAGTGGAACATGGGCTGGATGAACGACGTGTGCCACTATCTGAAGATGGATCCCTATTTCCGCCAATACCACCACAAGGACGTGACCTTCTCCATGGTCTACGCCTTTTCCGAGCGGTTCATCCTGTCCATCAGCCACGACGAGGTGGTGCATATGAAGGGCTCGCTCCGGGGCAAAATGCCGGGGGACGACTGGCGCCAGCTGGCGGGCGTGCGGGGCTTTTACGCCTACATGCTCTGCCATCCCGGACGCAAGCTCACCTTCATGGGCACGGAGCTGGGGCAGTGGCACGAGTGGGACTTCCGGGGCCAGCTGGACTGGTATCTGCTGGGCAACGACGACTGCCGCCGCACCCACGAGTGCCTCCGGGCGCTGAACCGCTTCTACCGCGCCAACCGCCCCCTGTGGGACAACGACGAGGACTGGGACGGCTTTCAGTGGCTGGTGCCGGACGACAACCGGAATAACGTGCTGGTGTTCCTGCGGCGCGACCGGCAGGGCAAGGAGCTTTTGTGCGCGGTGAATTTTGCGCCGCAGGCGTGGGAGGGGTATCGCTTCGGCGTGCCCGCCGCCGCTGAATATGAGGAGCTGTTCAACACGGACGATCCCGCCTGGGGCGGCAGCGGCGTTTTGAACGGCGACCGCATCGCCGTGGAGCCCATCCCCTCTCACGGGCAGCAGCACTCCGTTTCCATTCGTATTCCGCCGTTGGGCGCGGTGATCCTGCGGGGCAGGAAAAGAAGAAAAGGAAGGAACAAATTATGAAGAAAGAGTGTGTAGCCATGCTGCTGGCAGGCGGTCAGGGCAGCCGGCTCTACGTGCTGACCGGCGATATGGCAAAGCCAGCCGTCCCCTTTGGCGGCAAATTTCGCATCATCGACTTTCCCCTGTCCAACTGTATCAACTCCGGCATCGACACCGTGGGCGTGCTGACCCAGTACCGGCCGCTGGAGCTGAACAGCTATATCGGCAGCGGCCAGCCCTGGGAGCTGGACCGCATGAGCGGCGGCGTCCACATCCTGCCGCCCTACCAAAGCGCCACCGGCGCCTCGTGGTACAAGGGCACCGCCAACGCCATCTACCAGAATATCGGCTTCGTGGATCTGTATGATCCGGAGTACGTGGCGGTGCTGTCCGGCGACCACATCTACAAAATGGACTATTCCGATATGCTCCGGGTGCACAATGCCACCTGCGCCGCCTGCACCATCTCCGTGATCGAGGTGCCGTGGGCTGAGGCCAGCCGCTTCGGCATCATGGCCGTGGGCAAAAACGACCGGGTCACCGAATTTGCCGAAAAGCCCAAGGAGCCCAAGAGCAATCTGGCCTCCATGGGCATCTATCTCTTCTCGTGGCAGAAGCTTCGCCAGTATCTCATTGAGGACGAGGCAGACGCCGCCTCGGAAAATGATTTTGGCAAGAACATCATTCCTGCCATGCTGAGCCGGGGCGAGGTGCTGACCGCCTACCGCTTCGAGGGCTACTGGAAGGATGTGGGCACGCTGGACTCCCTGTGGGACGCCAACATGGACATGCTGCTGCCCGGCTCGGGGTTGAACCTGCTGGACAAGAGCTGGCCCATCTACGGCCGCAACACCGTCTGCCCGCCTACCTTCGTGGGGCCGACGGCGGACGTGGGCAACAGCGCCATCGCCAAAGGCAGCGTGATCGCCGGCGAGGTGAAAAACAGCGTGCTGAGCACCGGCACCACCGTGGGCGAGGACGCCGTGGTGGCCTACTCGGTGGTCATGCCCGGCGCCGTGATCGAGCCGGGCGCCAAGGTGTGCTACGCCATCGTGGGTGAAAACTGCCGCATCGGCAAGGGCGCCGTGGTGGGCGCACCGCCGGAGAACGCTGAGGATCCGGCGCAGTGGGGCATCGCCGTACTGGGGCCGGGGACTGTGATCGCGCCCGGCGAACAGGTGCCGCCCAAGACCATGCTGGACAAGACTCACAACGGGGAGGTACTCGCATGAACGGACTGCACGGGATCATTTTTTCCTATGAGAAAAAGACAGGGCTGCGGGAGCTGATCGACCACCGGGTGCATGGCTCCATCCCCTTCGGCGGCGACTACCGGGTGGTGGACTTCATGCTGTCCAACATGGTCAATGCCGGCATCACCGATGTGGGCGTGATCATGCACGGCAAGTGCCAGAGCATGCTGGATCATCTGGGCAGCGGCAAGAGCTGGGATCTGAGCCGGAAAAACGGAGGGCTGAAGCTGCTGCCCGCCTTCGCCTACGCTGAGCACCGCGAGGGCGGCGCCGGCCCCTTCCGGGGCAAGATGGAGGCGCTGGGCTGCGTGCAGGACTACCTTGCCCACATCCGGCAGGACTACGTGGTGCTGTGCGACAGCGATCTGGTGATCAACCTGCCGCTGGACGACGTGCTGGAGGATCATCTGCGCACCGGCGCGGACATCACCGCCGTGTGCACCTCCCGCCTGGGCGACAGCAACGATACCTACTTCACGCTGGATGAAACCGGCCGCATCGTTGACACGGTACGGGATGTGCACACCCCGGTGGGGCACCGCTGCCTGAACATCTACGTGATGAGCACGGAGCTGCTGCTGCGTCTGGTGGAGGACTGCATGGCCCACAACGAATACAGCTTCCGCGGCGCCGTGCTGCAGAGCCGGGGCAAGGAGCTGTTTATTCAGGGCTTTGTGTGGGACGGCTATGCCGCCCGCATCAACACCATCCAGACCTATTACCGCCGCAGCATGGAGCTGCTGCGGCCGGAGATGCGGCGGGAGCTCTTTTGCCCGGAGCGTCCCATCTTCGGCAAGGAGAACGACGCGCCCTCCAGCTATATCGACCCCACCGGCGAGTGCGTCAACTCCCTCATTGCCGACGGCTGCGACATTCAGGGCACGGTGAAAAACTGCATCCTCTTCCGGGGCGTGAGAGTGGAAAAGGACGCGGACGTGCAGAACTGCATCCTCTTCAAGGGCACGGTGGTCAAGCGAGGCGCCATTTTGCGCAGCGTCATCACCGACAAGTACGTGACCATCCGTGAAAACGGCACGCTGATGGGACACGAGACCTATCCGCTGGTGATCGCCAGAAACAGTGAGGTGTGAGCATGAACATTCTCTTTGCCGCCAGCGAGGCGGCCCCCTTCTGCAAAACAGGCGGCCTTGCAGACGTGGCGGGCAGCCTGCCCGTGGCGCTGGCCGAGGGCGGCGACAACGTGGCGGTGATCCTGCCTCTGTACGGCCAGATCGGCGAGGAATGGCGCAGCCGGATGACCTATCGCAAGTACATCTACGTGGATCTTGCGTGGCGGCACGAATACTGCGGCCTCTTCTCCCTGTCCTACCGGGGCGTGACGTGGTACTTCGTGGACAACGAGAAGTATTTCCGCCGCGGCGCCCTTTACGGTGAGTTTGACGACGGTGAGCGCTTCGCCTTCTTCTGCCGGGCGGTGGCCGATCTGCTGCCCCATCTGGACGATATGCCCCAGGTGGTACACTGCAACGACTGGCAGACCGCGTTGCTGCCGGTGTATCTGAAGGATTACGCCTGCCGCGCGGAGGCCTACCGGGGCGTGCGCAGCGTATACACGGTGCATAATATGGAGTATCAGGGCTGGCTCCCCGGCAACACAGTGGAGGATCTGCTGGGTCTGGACCGGGGCTGGTGGGACACCGGCGTGCTGCGCCGGGGTGACGCGGTGAACCTGATGCAGGCCGCACTGCTGACCGCCGACGCGGTGACCACCGTCAGCCCCACCTACGCATGGGAGCTGCGGGACCCGGCTCACGCCCACGGGCTGGAGGACGTGATCGCCGCCGTGGGGTACAAGCTGACCGGCATCCTCAACGGCATCGACGTGGCCAGCTTCGACCCCCACACCGACAAGGCGCTGTGCGCCCGCTATTCCGCCGCCCGTCCCGGCGGCAAGGCCAAGTGCAAGGCCGCGCTGCAGCAGCAGGTGGGTCTTGCCCCGGCGCCGGACGTGCCGCTGATCGCCATCGTCAGCCGCCTGGTGGGGCACAAGGGCATGGACCTTGTGTGCGCCGCGCTGGAGGGGATCATGAACTACGGCGCCCAGCTGGTGGTGCTGGGCAAGGGAGAGCCGGGGTACGAGGATTTCTTCCGGCACGCTTCGGAGCAGTACGCCGGGCGCGTGGCCGCCTGCATCACCTATTCCGACGCGCTGGCGCGGCAGATCTACGCCGGAGCGGATCTCTTTTTGATGCCCTCCCGCAGCGAGCCCTGCGGGCTGAGCCAGATGATCGCCATGCGCTACGGTACGGTGCCCATCGTCCGCCAGACCGGCGGGCTGAACGACTCGGTGCGCTCGTGCCAGGCCGGGCAGGCGGACGGCACCGGCTTCGTCTTCGCCTCCTACGACGCGTGGGACATGCTGTACGTCATCGGCGAGGCCTGCCGCGTGTACGGCAGCGACTATTTCAAGGCCGTACAGCGCCGCGCCATGAGTGAGGATTTCAGCTGGGGCAAGAGCGCCGGGATCTACCGGGATATTTACGAAAAACTGCCGGAGTGAGCTTCGGCTTCCATAGGAGGAACGGATGAATTACAGCAAAGACACACTCAAGGAACAGATCAAGCAAAAGCTGCGGCTGAACTACGGCTGCACCGAGGCGCAGGCCAGCGACGGCGAGATCATGAAGTCCTGCGCCATGGTACTGCGGGACATCATGGCCGAGCGGGGCGTGGAGACCCGGCAGCGCACCGCCGAGAACGGCTGGCGCATGGTGCACTACATGTCGCTGGAGTTTCTCATGGGCCGCAGCCTGATGAAAAACGCCTACAATCTGGGCCTTCTGCCCCAGCTGACCGCCGCCATCGGCGAGCTGGGGTTCAAGGCGTCGGACATCTTTGACATGGAGCCGGACGCAGGGCTGGGCAACGGCGGTCTGGGCCGTCTGGCGGCCTGCTACCTGGACGGGCTGACCACGCTGGAGATCCCGGCGGCGGGCTATTCCATCTGCTACGAGCTGGGCATTTTCCGCCAGAAGATCGTGGAGGGACAGCAGGTCGAGCTGCCCGACGCGTGGAAGGGACTGGGCGACGCGTGGCTGATGCCCAAGCCGCAGGAGGCGGAGGAGGTGCATTTCGGCGGCAAGGTGCGCTCCCGGTGGGACAACGGCCACCTGATGGTGGTGCACGAGGACTACACCCGCGTGCTGGCCATCCCCTGCGACATGGAGATCGCCGG